>QHOM01000010.1:10643-34039 GCA_003218785.1 Verrucomicrobiota bacterium | reverse complement strand
TTGCAAACTTTGGCGGGCTTGCTGCTGGAATTGGTGCACTTCAAATTCCTCGCGCCCAAATGCGTGCACCATTCGGATCGAGCTCAGCCCTTCCTGCGCTTGCGCCAGGACCGCGCTCTCCTGTTCCTGAATGGATGTCGATTCACGGCGAATCCGATGCGCAAAAAGATAAATCGCGCCGACAATCAAGGGAACAATTGCAAGCGAAATCAATGTTAGCTGCCAATCCAGCCGTAGCATAATGACGAATGTTCCGATCAATGTGATTGTCGATCCGAAGATGTTTGTGAATCCTTTGTTGTAGATCGTCTGGATCGATTGGGAATCGTAAGCAACGCGGAAACTGGAATCACTCGAACGTCGCGCGTCGTGATATTTGAGGGAAAGCGATTGCAGATAGGAGTACAGATCCGTGCGCAACTTGAGCAGCGCCTGTAACCCGATTTTCACGAAAAAATAACTTGTGATCCAATTGATGATCCCCCAAAGGAGCTGTATCACGACCAGCGCCAGACACAGCAGAGGAATCCAGATCCGCCAGTCACTCCCTATCGGCGGGCCTGCGCGCAGAAAATCGTCGACGATGACTTTAAACGGCCACGGTTTGAGCAAATTCAGCCCAATGCCAATAAGCGATAGAAACAATCCGAGGATCGTTTGCCCCAGGAATGGGCGATAATAACGGAGAACGCGCCGGTAGATTGACATGTGAATTTGAGATTGCCCGATTTTAGATTTTGGATTGAACTATGGCGAACTGATCGCAGCTTGACATCGAGAGATTCCCCGACTTCGCTCGGAATGACAATATGCATCATTTACTTGAAATCTGGTTTGGTTGGGTTCTGCACGGTGGTTACTGGGGCATCATCGCCCTCATGGCGATGGAAAGTTCCATCGTCCCGATTCCGAGCGAAATCGTCATTCCGCCGGCGGCCTTTCTTGCGGCTCGCGGCGATCTCAACATGGCGGGCGTCATCCTTGCGGGGACAATCGGATCGTATCTCGGCGCGGCGATCGGTTACTGGATCTGTCTCCTCATCGGGCGCCCTCTGCTTTATCGCTTCGGGATATATTTCCTCATCACGAACGACAAACTGGAACGCGCTGAAGTCTGGTTGCAGCGTTACGAAACGGGCGGCGTTTTCTTTGCCCGACTGTTGCCGGTCATTCGCCATTTGATTTCCTACCCGGCGGGACTTGTGCGGATGAATTTTTGGAAATTCAGCCTCGCGACGATCACTGGCTCGGCGCTTTGGTGCAGCATCTTGGCCTGGCTGGGCGCGAAAGCTTACCAAGTGCAGCCGGACTTGATCTCCAACGTTGATGGCTGGGTAACCTTTATCAAGACCCGTTCGCAATGGATCGTTCTCTTTGTGGCGGTATTGGCGGTCTTGTATCTCATCGTTCTGCGCCTGACCGCCACAAACCGTATCGCATCGAGCCGGAGCTGCTAACGAGTCCGGAAGCGGTCTTTACGTATTGACGTTGCGGTTGATGAAGCCGCGTTCCTGCTCGTAGTCCCTCCGAGCCACTTTGGTGGAGTCCCGTCCACGATCTGATAGAGCCTGGCGGATCGAGCAGTCGTCGACGCGACGTACTCGAGGATGCCAGGCGGCGAAGCCAGATTTGTTAGCATCGCCGCCAGAGCGCTTCGGAGCCGATTGTCTAACAATCGATCTTGCGAGTTGGCGTTTTCCATCCCGTCCAAGATCTTAATGTTCGAAAATTGAACAAAAGTGTTGCTCGACGGTCAGTTTTAAAGTGCATAAGAATTGAATAACTGCACTCCGGCATGGACGAGATATTCACAATGACAGATGGCATTAGAGTTGCTACAAATCGGAATGGGCACGATATGAAAAGAAATCGCCAAATCCTGAAGCCGCGCACTAGGCTTTCCCTAGGCGATCTCATCGTGGCGGTAAGTTCCTGCACGAGGAGCAGCAAAGAGACAGTCGCAGCGGTCGCGGATCTTTTCGCCAGCGGCCAGGTGCGCGTCCAAAACAACGGGCGTTTCATGCGTGCTCGCGTTTGCTGAGCGGCTAAGATCAACAGAGCCCGTAACAATCGGGGCTCGCGAATTCTCTTCGAGTCGCGGTTTTCAATTTTGTCTCCGTCGGCTTGCCTGTCGGAGATTTCCGTTGTCGCAGAAAAACGCTTTCCGCCTAAGGCGCTCGCTTTTATCTTTCGATAGTGATCGATCGTTATTCCCGGCCAGAAATGCGCAAGATTTGGTCGGACGAACGCAAGTACCAGATTTGGCTCGAAATTGAAACGCTCGCTTGCGAGGCGATGGCTGCGCTTGGCCAAATTCCGAAGAAGGACGCGGCGGAAATTCGGGAGCGGGCGCGGTTCTCCATCCCTGAGATCGCGGAGATCGAAAAGCGGACGAATCACGACGTTATCGCTTTTCTCGAAAACGTTGCTGAGTCAGTCGGATCAGCGGCGCGCTGGATCCATCAAGGATTAACCTCATCAGATATCCTGGACACGTCGCTCGCAGTCCAATTGACAGAGTCGGCGACGATCCTTCTCGATGATTTGAAGAAGCTGCGCATCGCAGTCGCGGACAAGGCGCGACAATTCAAAATGACTCCGATGATCGGGCGCAGCCATGGCATTCATGCCGAACCGATCACGTTTGGCCTAAAACTTGCGCTCATGTTCGACGAATTCGGACGCGCCGAAGAACGCCTTACAGAAACGTGTGAGCGCATTCGCGTCGGCAAAATAAGTGGCGCGGTCGGGACCCATGCCCATGTCGATCCAAAGATTGAGCGCGCGGTTTGTGAGAAAATGGGATTGAAACCCGCGACTCTTTCCACCCAAATCGTGCAGCGGGATCGGCACGCCGAATTCTGTGCCACGCTCGCGCTCATCGCTTCAAGTATCGACCGTTGGGCGACCGAATTTCGCCATCTCCAGCGGACTGAAGTTCTCGAAGTCGAGGAATTTTTTGCAGAAGGACAGAAAGGCAGTTCGGCCATGCCGCATAAGCGCAACCCGATTACCAGTGAACGGCTTAGCGGTTTGGCTCGCATCATTCGGGGCAATGCAGTGGCCGCCTTGGAAAATGTGGCTCTCTGGCACGAGCGCGATATCAGTCACTCGAGCGCGGAGAGAATCATTTTGCCCGATTCGTGCATTCTTCTCGATTATATGCTTGTGAAATTGCGCGAGCTGGTGGAAGGCTTGCAGGTCTATCCCGAGCGGATGGAGCAGAATCTCGAGCTGACGAAAGGTTTGTATTTCAGTCAGTCGATCTTGCTCGCGCTCACTCGCGCAGGTGCAGAACGCAAGAGCGCGTACGAAGCAGTGCAACGCGCGGCCATGAAGACTTGGAAAGGAGAGGGGACATTCGCTGAAAACATAAAACGCGAATCGGAGATCGCGGCGCGACTTTCCGAGGCGGAGATCGATCGCCTTTGCTCGCTGGATGTTCATTTCCAGCATGTCGATATGACATTTACCGCGCTTGGCTTGGATTAACGCAATTGTTCTTGACTGAACCGAGCGCGCTCACAAGCGCAACAAGTTGCGTTCTCCGTGATGGGAGCTTTGGTTTCGAATTTGCTATTCGTAGCGCAGCGCTTCGATGGGATCGAGAGCGGCTGCCCGGTAGGCCGGATAGAAGCCGAACCCAATGCCAATCGCCGAACAGACAATCAAACCGGCCAAGGCCCAGCCCAACGGAAAAATAATGTCCACCTTTAGCCAGACAGCGAGTAAATCGCCGCCAATCACTCCAAGAATAATCCCCAGGATTCCGCCTGCTTCAGAGATAAAAACCGCTTCGGTTAAAAATTGCCGCAAAATATCGCGACTGCGCGCGCCGATCGATTTGCGCACGCCGATCTCCTTCGTCCGCTCGGTCACGCTTACGAGCATGATGTTCATGATACCGATGCCGGCAGCCACGAGCGCAATGAAACTGATCACAAACGCGCCAATGCGCACTATCCCTGCTACCGAAATAAACGCGCTCTTCAACGAATCATTTGAATAAATCTCGAAATCGTTTTCCTGATTCGCGCGCAGGCCCCGCACGATGCGCATCGCACCAACGGCCTTGTCGAGCGTGCGATTGTATGTCTCCGCGGAGAACGCTTGCGTCGCGATGTTCACCGTCCGTTTGGCTTCGCCGAAGTCTTCGAAGAAACGCGTGATCGGCATTATACAAAGGTCGTCCTGGCTTTGGCCGAAGGAGGTCCCTTTTTCGGCAAGCACGCCAATGATCGTGTAAGTGTGTCCGCTTACTCGGATGACTTTGCCGATCGGCGATTCGTGCGGGAACAAGCGTTTCTCAATTATTTTTCCGACGACGATCACACGGCGCGCAAGATTGACATCTTCGTCATTCAAATTGCGACCATAGCCGAGCGTATAAGCATTTGCTGTGAGAAAACTGCGGTTAGTTCCCACGATGAGGAGGCTTGGCGTCGTTTTCACGCCATTATAAACGGCCTGACCTTTCAGCTCGTAGCCAAAGCACTTGAGGCAAATCTCGCGCGCATCGCCCTCCATTAGCTGATAATAATGCAGCGCCTGGCGATAGCTGATGTTTCTCCGGTTTTGATATTTTTTCTTAATCTCGCCCCCGATATTCACGTTCGCCGGATATTTTGCGAACTGGAAGATATTTGAGCCAAGGAAGCTCAGCCCGTTCTCGATCGAATTTTGCAGTGCGCCGATCGCGGTCATCACGGAGATGATGGAGAAAACCCCAATCGTGATTCCGATCATCGTCAGACCGGAGCGCAGTTTGTGCGCGCCTAACGAATTCAATGCCATCGCTATGATCTCGCCGAAGAACATGTCGATGTTGCGCTAGGGGTTCATTCGTAGCGCAAGGCTGTCACCGGATCGAGACGCGATGCCGTCCACGCCGGAGCGAATCCCGAAAACAATCCAGTCAAAACCGATACGATTATACTGGCGAGTACGAGTTCAAATGAAAAGTGAATCGGGAACGATGGAAACGCTTTTCCAATTCCGAAACACATCAGATACGCAACCGTGAGTCCGATGAATCCGCCGAGAAGACAAAGCGCCGTCGATTCAATCAAAAATTGCAACAAGACGGTGCGGCGACGCGCCCCAAGCGCTTTGCGCGTCCCGATTTCCTTGGTTCGCTCTTTCACGCTAACAAATGTGATGTTCATGATCCCAATCGCACCAACAAAAAGAGAGAGACCGGTGATGAAAAGTCCTGCTATGGCGATTGAATTCTTGATCGGATCAAGTGTGCTCTTCAATGCTTGCTGTTCGTTAATGCTGAAGTCATCCCTTTTTTCCGGAGACAATCCCCGCACGCGTCGCATCAATCCCGTGAGTTCATCTTTCGCGTCGTCTAGCTTCGTCTTGTCCTTCACTTTTACGAGAATTTCCGCTTCGCTTTTGGCGGTGAAATATTTCTGAAATGCCGGCAGCGGCATGACTACGATTGAATCGAGGCTGAACAGTCCGAGAAACGAGCCTTGCCGGGAAATAACGCCGATCACTTTGAAAGGCTGACCATTAATCAGGACCACTTTGTTAATCGGACTGGCGGACGGAAAAAGTGCATCGGCCACATCGTAGCCGATCACACAGACATTCGTGCCGTCGCGTGATTCCAGTTCGTTGAAAAAGCGACCTTCTTTGAAATCAAATGTCGAGGTGATGATGTAATCTGACACGGTGCCGCGGATCAAAACATTGTTCACTTCGCTGTCCGTGTATTTTACGCTGCGGTAAACACTGGAGGTTGGAATCGCGATGGTGAGGTCGGAGTTCGGCGTCATTGCGATCGTACGGTTAAGCTCTTCCGCATATTCGGTCTTGATCTTCTTGCGGTCGCGGTAATTCCACCAGTCGTCCACATTCTTCCAAGGCCATTGTCCGACGTAGAGAACGTCATCGCCGAAGATGGCCATGCTTTTGTCGAACCCGACTTGAATTCCGCCAATAGCCGTGCCCATCAACGTTACGGCCACGATGCCAATGATAACGCCGAGTGCAGTCAGAGTGGAACGCGTCATGTTCGAGCGCATTTGCGCCACAGCGATCTTCCAGCTTTCGCTCAGCTCACAGAGAAAACGCTTCATCTGTTTCTGGAGAGCACAGGCTCCCAGCCTGTAGTACCGATCGCCGGCTGCAGGTTTTTCATATGGAACTTAGCGCATTGCTAGCGACTCGACCTTCGGAACGAAACCAACTTCGTCGCGCTCGATCAATCCGTCGCGTAAATGCACGGTGCGGCGTGCATGCACTGCGATGTCGCGCTCGTGCGTCACCAGAATGATGGTGTTGCCACGCGAATACAGGTCCTCGAGCAACCCCATGATCTCTTCGCCGGTCTTGGAATCGAGATTGCCAGTTGGTTCGTCGGCCAAAATAATCGAAGGATTGTTCACCAACGCGCGCGCGATCGCCACGCGCTGACGCTGACCGCCGGACAATTCGTTCGGCTTATGATGAATGCGGTCGCCCAAGCCAACATCGACAAGTGCCTGCGTCGCGCGTTCTTCGCGCGCCTCCGGATCCATTCCTGCGTAGATGAGTGGAAGCTCAACGTTGCGCAGACTGGTGGAGCGCGGGAGCAAGTTAAATGTTTGAAAAACGAAGCCGATCTCCCGATTTCGAATCGCCGCGAGTTCGTCATCGTCCATGGCCGCCACGTTCTTACCGTTAAATTCGTAACGTCCGGAGGTGGGGGTGTCGAGGCAACCAAACATGTTCATGAGCGTTGATTTGCCGCTGCCGCTTGGCCCCATGATCGCGATGTACTCGTTGTGGTGAATTTGAAGCGAGACCCCGCGCAAAGCCCGCACGATTTCTTCGCCCATCACGTAGTCCTTGGTGATGTTCTCGATGTCGATGACGACGGGACCCCGTGGTCGAGTCATATCAGAGTTGAGCTTGTTCATCAAACGACTCGCGCGGCGCGCCGCTCGGCTATTTCGTCGCTTCCTTGTCGTAAGTAAGTTTGGCGCCGTCCTTTAATTTGCGGCTGATCGCGCTGTAACTGCCGGAGACCACTTCATCACCGGGTTGCACGCCGCTCTTGATCTCCATGTAGGTGTCATCCGAGATCCCGGTCGTTACCTTCACCATCTGCGCCTTGCTGCCTTTTTTCAGAAACACAACCTTGGCAATTTTCTCGTGCTCCCCTTTCTGCGTCGCCTTTTCCTGGCGCTCGTTAACGTAATCTGCGCTGTTGTCGCCTTTATCTCGCTGCGCTGTCTTCTGTTTTTTCTTTTCGATCTCCTCTGGACTCAAGTTGGTGTCGCCGGTTCGAATCGTTACGGCCTGCATCGGCACGGCCACGACGTCCTTCACCATATTCGTTTCGATATCGGCCGTGCAACTTAGCCCCGGTTTCAATGTCACATCGTGATCGTCGATACGAATTTTCACCTCAAAGTTGGTTACTTCTTCCTGCGTCCCCGCGCCGGTCGTCTTTCCTGTGTTCGCGATCTGATAAACAGTGCCGTGAAAGTTCCGGTCACCGTACGCATCGATCTTCACGTTGGCCTTGTCGCCAACTTTGACGTTTACGACGTCGTTCTCGTTCACATCCACGCGTGCTTCCATGTGGCCGAGATCCGCCACGCGCATCACTTCCGTTCCCGCGAATTGCCCTGTCGCTACGATACGTTCGCCCAATTTGCTGTTCAAAATTGTCACGGTCCCATTGATCGGCGAATAAACCGTTGTCTTCGAAAGTTGATCCCGCGCCTGACTCGAACCTGCTTGCGCGCGCTCGATCTCGTGCAGCGAGCTTTCGTAGGTATTCTTGGCCACGTCGTAAGCAGCCTGCGCGGCGTTGTATTCTTGAATAGAAATGGTTTTCTTCGCGAACATATCATCGGCGCGTTTAAGATCCTGCTCCGTCTTCATCATCGTCGCCTTTTGTTGAAGATTCGTCGCCTTGGCCGAGCTGATCGCTGCCTCCTGTTGCTCGAGCAGGGCCTTGTAGGAATCCGGCTTTATCCGCACGAGCAGATCACCTTTGTTGATCGCCTTTCCATCTTCGACTGGCAAATCAATGATCTCGCCCGCCACTTCCGGTGAGATCTTCACCTCCGTTTCGGGTTGCGCCTTCCCCGTGGCGGAAACGGTCTGCAGAATTGTCTTGCGGACGGCTTTCTCGGTAGTTACCGGGATCGGTTTCTCGCGTTTGCTCGCGATGACCCAGATAATGATCAGCAGCAGTACGACACCAATGGAGCCGAAAATGATGTAGCGCCTGCGTCGTGATCGTCGCTTCTTAGCCGTTTCGGGCGCAACCGTGGGCGTAACTAAAGTTTGATGCATGACAAAGGGTTCACGCCATCCAGGGCGTCACAAATAATGGCTCTTTAGACTCTTGCAAAGCAAATCCCGTTCACAGCAACACTGATTGGATGCGAATGCGGTACTTTTGGATTCAACTAATTTTTGGGCCTTTTCACCCGGAAGTGTTCCCGGATTTGTTCAATCGCCCAAGCCGCATGCTCGGCGATCAACGGTTCGGAATCGGACGCCGCGCGTTCGAGAGCGGGCAGGTCCGTCAAATCGCCGACGTTGCCTAACGCGACGCAGACATTGCGCAAAAAACCGCATCGCTTGATTCGTTTTATTGGCGAATTTCTGAACAGCGCGCGGAATTCCGAATCGTTCAGTTTCAGATAGTCTCGCAGCGACATGCCCGTCGTTGATTGACGTGCCGAGAACGCAGTTTCCCGGGATAGGCGAGCGAAGCGATTCCATGGACAAGCATCGAGACAATCATCGCAACCAAAAATCCGATTTCCTATAAGTGGACGAAGATCCAGCGGGATGGGTCCTTTCAGTTCGATTGTTAAATAAGAAATGCAGCGACGTGCATCGAGTCGATGCGGAGTAGTGATTGCGCCGGTTGGACAGGCTGCAATGCAACGCTCACATTTTCCGCAACGGTCACGTTGTGGCGAATCGGGTGGCAACTCGAGCGTCGTTAGGATTTCAGCGAGAAAAAACCACGTTCCGAGACGCGGATCGATCAACATCGTGCTTTTGCCTTGCCAGCCGATCCCCGCTTCAGCTGCATGATCGCGCTCCAAAATGGGTCCTGTGTCCACATAACATTTTTGTCTACCGCCGAATCCGCGAAGGAAATTGTCGATCTTGTCCAGCTTCACCGCGACCACATCATGGTAATCGTTGCCCCAGGCATAGCGCGCGATTCGTCCGGTTGCTCCCTCTACAGCCGCGGCCCTGCCTGCCACGCCGAAGCTTTGCGCAGGCGCGTGTACCACCTCTCCTTGAAAGTAATTTCTTCGCCGCGCTGCATGTAACTCATTTCTCCCGCCGCACCCTGTCGCAACCAATCCTGAAACTCAGTGGCATGGGCCGGGAAAGCACAGGCTCCAACGCGGCACGAATCGAATCCAAGCTCCCGTGCAAACAGGACGAGGTCGTTTTTCAATTCCTCGCTTGATATTTCTGCTGACTGGTTCTCGATCTCAGATTTCATGCTTATTCTCCGACAGGCAGATTCCTGATGTTTCTCAAAATCATTTCGGCGATTTCTTCGGGATTCTTTTGGGATATGTCCACTCGTAGATCGGCCGCCTTGCGATAAAGCGGTTCGCGCGCCGCCAGTAATTCCGATAGGCTCGCTCCGGGATTTGCTGTCCGCAACAGCGGGCGATCACTCAATCGATGAATGCGCGTGCGGAGCGTGGCTTCGTCGCTATCGAGCCAGACGACCGTTCCCATTTGCTTTAAGAGATCGACATTCTCTGCACGCAGCACGATGCCGCCCCCCATCACGATAATTGCCGGTTCGTTTCCAGGCAATGAACGCAATGTTTCCGTTTCCACGTCGCGAAAGCGTTTCTCACCCTGGGTGGAAAAAATTTCCGCGATCGGCATGTTGAATTTCGACGAAATAATTTCGTCCGTATCGAATCGACGAAGTCCCGTTTTGTCTTCCAAAACTTTCCCGACGACAGATTTTCCCGTCCCCATGAAACCGATAAGCACAATGGATTTGTCGGCTCGATTCACCAAGCCAATATTCGACGAGGAAGGGCGATTTCCAATCGTTGAAATGTAAAAACGGCTTTACAAGCGAACCGGTTGCGAGGAATTGACGCTATGCCTGCGCAAAAATCTTCTCCACTCGTAGCTGTCGTCATGGGCAGTACGTCGGATTGGGACACCATGCGTCACTCCATCGAACTGCTCGATGAGCTTGGTGTACCTAACGAACATAAAGTGCTTTCAGCGCACCGGAGTCCTGATGCTACCGCTGATTTGGCTCGAAAGGCAGCTGGGCGCGGTGTGCATGTAATCATCGCGGGGGCAGGCGGCGCGGCGCACCTCGCAGGATTCATCGCTGCATATACGTGGTTACCGGTGCTTGGCGTGCCGATTCAGTCCAAAGCACTGCAAGGACTCGATTCGCTTCTCTCCATTGCGCAAATGCCAGGGGGTGTTCCAGTCGGCGCGCTTGCAATCGGCCCATCCGGTGCGAAAAACGCCGCCCTACTTGCGGCCAGTATTCTCGCGCTTTCCGACACTAAGATTCGCAAGAAGCTCGAAGCGTTTCGAAAGAAGCAGACCGAGGCAGTGCTCGCCCAGCGAGTGCCTAAGTGAAAACGGAAGTTGTAGCGGCGGTTGACCTTTACTCGCCGTGGCGCGAGCGTCGCTCGGATCGACAATCGCAGAACGCGGACACGATTAAACGTGCAGTCGACCTACTGCAAAAAGGCGAAACGATCGCGCTGCCAACCGAAACAGTTTACGGTCTCGCGGCTGACGCGCTTAATCCGATTGCCGTCGCGAAAATTTTTGAAGTGAAGGAGCGTCCACGCTTCGACCCGCTGATCATTCATTTACCGGATCGCGATTGGCTCGGAAGGATCGTCGATATTCGCGTGCAAGATCGACAATTGATTTCAAAGTTAACGGACCGTTTCTGGCCGGGACCTTTAACAATCGTTTTACCGAGAAAATCAAACGTTCCCGAAATTGTTACCGCAGGTTTGGATACAGGTGCCGTTCGAATTAGCGCACATCCAGTTTTTATCGAGGTCATTCGCGAATTTGGAAAACCACTAGCGGCGCCGAGTGCGAATCGCTTTGGACGCGTTAGTCCAACGACCGGGCGGCATGTTCTGGATGAACTCAATGGTCTCATTCCGCTGATTGTCGATGCCGGATCAACGACCCACGGGATCGAATCGACGATTGTTGCCGTGCGCGACAGTAAGATCGACATCTTGCGGCGAGGCCCGGTAACCGCGGAACAATTATCGGAGTTCGCAAAGATCGATATCATCGCTCCATCGGCAAAAATTTCTGCGGCCGGACAATTGCCCTCACATTACGCGCCGAAAACGTCGTTGCGATTGATCGAACATGCGAATTCATTTTCGCCAACCAAAAATCAGCGCGTTGGATTGCTTGCGTGGAATCCGATCGAATCGGAAAAAGATTTCGCGGCAGTTCGCTGCTTAAGCGAACGACAAAACCTGTGCGAAGCTGCGTCAAATCTATTTCGTTATCTGCGCGAACTGGATCAATCAGATCTCGACCTTATCGTTGCGGAACGAGTTCCTGAGGTTGGACTCGGAGCAGCGATAATGGATCGGTTGCGACGTGCGGCGCACCGTCGGATTGATGCGCAAGACACGCCCGGATAAAGCCTTTGAAAAGCGGATGTGGTTTGTTCGGCTTGCTTTGAAACTCCGGATGATACTGGCAGGCAAGGAAATAAGGGTGATCGCGCAACTCAATCAGCTCCGCTAGCGTGCCGTCGGGTGACGTTCCCGAGATCGTGAATCCTTTCTCAGTCATACGGTCGTGATATTTCATATTGAACTCGTAGCGGTGCCGGTGCCGTTCCATCACTTCATCGCGGCCGTAGATTTTTTCTGCAAGAGTTCCCTTTGCAATTTTCGTCGGCCACGTGCCGAGTCGCATGCTTGCACCTTTGTTGTGCACGCCGCGTTGTTCTTCCAGCAAGGAGATGACCGGCTCCGTGGCGTCCTTGTCGAATTCGGTGCTGTTCGCATTTCTGATTTCGCAAACATTTCTTGCGAATTCGATCGTCGCCACTTGCATACCGAGGCAAAGACCGAGGTAGGGGAGCTTATGTTGGCGTGCGTAACGCGCTGCTTTGATTTTTCCTTCGACACCACGCTGGCCAAAGCCGCCTGGAATTAAGATGCCTGCGACATCTTTCAGCTGACTATCAACGCCGTCTTGCAGTGATTCAGCGTCAACGAGTTTGAGATCGATTCCGCAATCCTGGCTCGCCGCCGCGTGTGTAAGCGATTCGTAAATACTTTTGTATGCGTCTTTGAGATCGATGTATTTGCCGACCACGGCAATTTTTACTCGCTTTTTCGGACTCACGACGCGCCCGACAAACTTTCGCCAGTCTGCGAGATCCGGCTCAGGAGTGTCGAGATGCAAAAGGCCGCACACGAGGCCGTCCAGTCCCTCGTCGTGCAACATTAAGGGATATTCATAAACTGTGTGCTCGACGTCGCGAGCCTCGATCACCGCTTGCTCCGAAACGCTGCAAAACATCGACAATTTCTGCCGCACATCGCGGTCGAGCGGTCGTTCCGTGCGGCAAATCAATACCTGGGGTTGTAGACCGATCTCGCGCAATTTTGCGACACTTTGCTGGGTTGGCTTTGTTTTCAGTTCGTGCGCGGCCCTGATGTAGGGAACTAGCGTGACATGCATGTTCACGACATTTTGCGCCCCAACCTCGAGAATGAATTGCCGAATTGCTTCGAGAAATGGCAGACCTTCGATGTCGCCAGTGGTGCCGCCGATCTCTGTGATGACGACATCGTATTTGCTCTCGTCAGAGAGTTCGCGAATGCGATCTTTGATTACATCCGTGACGTGCGGAATCACCTGAACGGTTTTGCCCAGATAATCTCCGCGGCGTTCTTTTAGAATCACCGACTCATAAACTTGACCGCTCGTTAGGTTATTGTGCCGCGAAAGGACGCAGTTCGTGAACCGCTCGTAATGACCGAGATCAAGGTCGGTTTCTGCGCCGTCGTTCAACACATAGACTTCCCCGTGTTGAAACGGATTCATCGTCCCAGGATCGACATTGAGATACGGATCGAACTTTTGGAACACAACCCGCAAACCACGCAGCTCAAGCAACGTGCCGAGCGAGGCTGCGGCCAGACCTTTGCCCAACGAACTCACGACGCCACCGGTAACGAAAATGTATTTCACGAGACACTCCTCTGTTTTGCGCGAGCGAGTTTTTGCTCCAGCGCCCTTGCGTCTTCGGGCGTGTCTATGCCAGGTGATCCTTTAGCGGTGACGAGCACATGAACCTTTACACCATTTTCCAGCGCGCGCAATTGCTCGAGCGATTCCGCCCGCTCCAGCGGACCCGGTTTCCATCTCACGAACTGCAACAGCGTGTCTCGTCGAAAACCGTAGATGCCTTGATGGCGCAAGAACAGGGAAGGAAGCTTTCCGAGGCGCCCTCTTTCTTCGGCAGCTGAGAAGTCACCCCATGATGATGGAATCGCCGCGCGTGAAAAGTAAAGAGCGTTACTGTCACGATCGACAACTACCTTTACTTGATGTGGCGAGGATGCCTCCGCCGGGTTCTCGAACGGATGTGCCGCGGTAACGATCCCGATCTTGCGATCCGACCGGAGTTTTTCGACAAGCTTGTTGACTAAGCGCGGATCGACCAGCGGCTCATCGCCTTGGATATTGATTATGTAGGCGAACTCCGTCGTCTTTTTCGCGACTTCGGCTACTCGATCGGTCCCGCTGGGGTGTCTTGGCGAAGTCAACGCGACTTCGGCACCCCAATCAAATGCCGCCTCGGCAATGCGCATGTCGTCGGTCGCGATAATTACCGAAGCGAGGTTTTTAGCTCGCAGACATCGCTCCCAAACTCGGCGCAGAAGTGGCTTCCCCGCAACTTGATACAGTAGTTTTCCTGGGAATCGTGTGGAATTCCAGCGGGCAGGAATAATTGCAAAGGCCTCACTCGTTGGCATGATCGAGAATGATTTTTGCAGCTTGGATGAGATCGACTGCGACCCAATCTGCGATGCTGTCGGCCGTATCGGGTTGAAATCCAGTTTGAACGCGGATAGTGCGCACGCCGGCATTGCGACCGCATTCAGCGTCGATCTCTTTATCGCCGATGAAGAATGAACGGGAAAGATCGATTTGGTGTTCTCCGGTGGCCTGCAGGATCATTCCGGGCGCCGGCTTGCGACAGCTGGAATGCTGACCGGGAATGTCGGGGCAAAAATAAGTGGCATCAATCAAGCCATCACCCAACTGTTGCAGGACTTCCGCTTCAACCGCACGATATTGCTTGATTGTAAAGAAACCGCGACCGATGCCGCTCTGGTTCGTAATGATAATAAGTTTGAAGCCATTCGATTTCAAACGCCGCAACGCTTCTGGGACGCCGGGGAAGATTTTCACCTCTTGCGGATCGGAACAATAATCAACATCCTGCATGATCGTACCATCCCGATCGACAAAAATGGCTGGAGTTCGTGTCTTGGTGGAGGTGGTCATTTAGACGAGCGCGATTTGGCGGCGGGCGCGCGCCAATCCTGGAAACGGACGTTCGCAGCCTCTACAACCTTCGGAATGCAGCCGATTCTTGGAATGTCCGTCGCCTCGATCAGGATGAAAGTTCATTCTTGAAACTCGCAATCAATTCATCTCGGGTGACTGTCGCCGTTCCAAGTTTGCTGACGACGACGGCGCTTCCGTGGTTGGCGATTTCCGCCGCCTCAGTCGGCGTTGCCTCGCAAGCGAGCCCGAGCGTGAAGAGCGCAATGGCTGTATCGCCCGCGCCTGAGACATCGAAAACCTGCCGTGCCTTGGTCGGGATATAATGCGGCGCTTTTTTCTCTTGGAAAAGCATCATGCCGTGTTCGCCCAGCGTGACGAGCACGTGCTTTGTTTCCCATTTTTTTAGCAGCCCTTCGCCGGCTCGCCTGAGATCGACATCCTCTGCCGGAGCGTCATCCGGTTCGCGCCAGGGAACGCCAGCCGCGAGGAAAGCTTCGGCGCGGTTCGGCTTGACCACAGTGACCCCACGCCAATCGACAAGATGCGGATTGGGATCAGCCGATACGATCTTACCGGTCGAACGCACGTCGCGCGTAATTTGCGAAACCAGCTCGGTCGTCAAAAAGCCTTTGCCATAATCTTCGAAGATGATCGCGTCCGTTTCCGGGATATTCTTTCGAACTGCGGCTACGACTTTTGCAATTTGTGCCGACGATGGGTTGACAAATTGCTCGCGATCGACACGAACGACCTGCTGATGACGCGCGATGATGCGGGTCTTTACAATGGTGCGAAACGCCTCACCCTCGACCGCATTGGAGATGTCGATCTTTTGTTCGCCTAATAATTCACGGAGCTGCTGGCCACTGCGGTCTTTGCCGAGCAGACCGATCACGGCAACGTGATCGACGAACTCGCGCAGATTGCGCGCAACGTTGGCAGCCCCTCCCGGATAAAAGGATTCGCCGGTCACCTCCACAACCGGCACCGGTGCCTCCGGCGAGATGCGGCCAACTTTTCCCCAAACGAATTCATCCAGCATCAAATCGCCGATTACCATGATTCGTTTGGAAGGCGCGCGGTCGAGGATGCGCTCTAGCCGGGTCAGATTCATAAAAAATGCAAATAGCGATGCCGCCGCCGCGACGAATTGGTTCGTTTGAAATGGGTCAAAATGTTTTAGACGGTGATTTGTGTACGGCGGGGGTTCTGCTTAAGGTTTGCTCCATTAATCCTGAATACGAAGCCGAAATCAACAGCCGAAGCTCCCAATGATTCCATTCACTAAATATTTAAAGCTAACTGCAGTCGCCCTGATTGGCCTGACGCTGTGTGCGCAGGGCGCCCGGACCCCACAGCATATCGATATCAAGCAACTGTCGAAAACTGTGGAAGACGTAGTCGTCCCGTTGCCGAATGAAATTTTCGGCGCGCTGAACAAACTAGGCGCGGTCAACTGGAAAGAGCACGTTCGCAGCGATAAGGGAACAAATTTTACCGAACGGCCGCGTATCGCCCTGTTGCTGGGGACAGTGATTGCCGATGGTTTTGTCGCGGTGCAAGCGGAGGATGCGGCGGCGGTAAAGGAGATTGGCCAGCGTGTCCTGGCGCTCGCCAAGGGGATCGGCGTTGGAAATTCAATCACGCCACATGCTAAAGCCATCATCGAGGCCGCGGACAAGCGCAATTGGGAAGCTGTGCGGCAGGAACTGGATCGCACTCAAAATAGCGTACAACAGGCGATGAACGAGGTGCACGACGAAAAATTGTCGCAGCTCGTCAGTTTGGGTGGGTGGCTGCGCGGCACGGAAGTGTTGACGTCGGTGGTGACGAAGCATTTTTCCACCGATGGCGCCGAGCTGCTACACCAGCCCGATCTCCTTTCATATTTCCAGACAAGGCTGGAGGCGATGCCGGAGTTTAAGCTCCCAATCATCCGTGAAATCGAAGATGCTCTTGTACAAGTGAAGCCTCTAATCGACGTAGGCAATGCGCGCATCCCTCAGGAATCAGTCAGGAAAATCAATGAAATCACGACGCGGCTAGGCTACGGCATCGTCACAAGAGATTAAGAAATTTCGATGAACGCGTTCGTGAAAACTCTTTTGTGCACGAGTTCTCTGTTGACGGCTCTGGTCGTGCTGCAGCCTGCGATTTTGGCGTCGGTCGACGACGCGCAGTCCTTTGCTCTTCAGGCAGCCGAACCATATGTGAAGGAAGGATTTCAGGTGCGCGAGGATTACTGGGGAGGCGATCTCGGTTCTGGGGAAAAAAAAGCGGTCCGGCAACAATTGTTCAAAGGGAACGAATACTGGTTCTGGTTAGGAACAGAAGTCGACCGGGCAAAGGTTTCCGTTCACATTTATGATTCGGACGGAAAGCTGGCAGAAGAGTCGGATGGGTGGGAGAAGGGTCACTTCGCGGCTGCGCACGTTATTCCAAAAACTACCGGCAGTTACTTTATCATAGTCAGCGTCGAGGAATCGCCAGAGGAACGCACGCACTGGGCGCTGGTGTATGGTTTCCGATAAGTGAATAATAATTCTCGCTCTCCATCGTTGCCGCTCGCTGTCTTAGCAATGCTGCAAAGGGAGCTCCTTATTTTCGCTTGGTTGAGTAAATGACGGAAACGCGCACCCTGCAGTTTGAGAACCCTCGCGTCTTGCAATCGCTCTACGCTAACGACCTTAAACTCTTGAAAACCCTCGAAGATTCTCTTGGCGTGAAAGTGACCACCCGCGAAGGTTGGGTAAGACTGGAGGGAGAGCCAAGCCGGGTCGACATAGCGCAGCATGTATTTGAGCAACTTGAGGAAGCACGCCAAAAGGGTGTGGATATTCAAAAACACGAATTTAATTACGCTTTGAAGTCGGCGACCGAGGCGCGTGACGAGAATCTCGGTAACCTCGCTTCGACGAAGATCGTGACCTCGCCGCGCAAGCCGCTGATCATCGCGAAATCTACGGGGCAGCGAAATTACGTGGAAGCAATCCAAATGCACGACATCGTTTTTGGAATCGGGCCGGCTGGCACCGGCAAAACCTACCTCGCGGTTGCAATGGCTGTCGCGGCGCTAAAGAAGGAGCAAGTCACGCGGATCATTTTGACAAGACCGGCCGTGGAAGCTGGGGAAGCGCTCGGATTTTTGCCGGGCGAGCTGGAACAGAAAATCATGCCATACTTGCGGCCGCTTTATGATGCCCTGCGCGATATGCTCGAGCCGGAAGAGATTGAGCGTTTGTTAGCCCGGCAGACCATCGAGATCGCGCCGCTTGCTTACATGCGCGGTCGCACCCTGAATCATGCCTTTGTTATTCTCGATGAGGCACAGAACACAACGACGGAACAAATGTTTATGCTGCTGACTCGAATCGGTCCGAACTCAAAATGCGTGATCACGGGAGACGTGACCCAAATCGATTTGCCGGCGAACAAACGCTCTGGTGTGGTCGAAGCATTGCAGGCATTAAAAACTATTCCCGGAATCGCGACTGTTTATTTCAGCGAGCGCGACGTTGTGCGGCATGAACTGGTCCGCGCCATTATCAGCGCCTACCAGCAGCACCGCTCGCCTGCGCCGGCCTCACGCAAGTAAAAGATCGACATGTTCGATTTTCTTAAACGCGGACGACTCATCAGGCGCGGCCTCGCCTCCCGAAAGATCCGGCGTCGCCGGGCGCGAAGCGAATTGGCGCACAATCTGGAATACGCGCCTTATATGAAGGCGCTCATCTTCGTGGTGTTTGCCGGCGGCCTGGCTTTTCTCGTTTTCAGCGGCCAACAACCGGAGCCGACCAAGAATTTTGTCATTGCACTGCTGGTTTTGGCGACTGCCATTACACAACTCTGGATCAATCAACCAAAGACCTTTTCGCAAAGCTCGCGGATCCTTCTCGTTTTTGGAGTTATCTTGGCGCAGCTCACGGTGACAAAACTGTTGCTGGTAATTTGCAGCAGCGGCAATTACCAGTTTTTGAAACCCGAAATGGGCGGATTGATTACGCCCTATGCCTTCGCCCCGCTCGTGTTGAGCGTCTTGCTCGGACGGCATCACGGCCTTTACGCTGCGTTCTTTGTTAGTCTTTGGAGTAGCATCTTGTTTGGCCCAATTGACGCGCCGCTTCTTGTAACCAGCCTGATCAGCGGATTCACCGCGGTCTCCCTCACGTTGCAGGTGCGACGGCGCAGCAAATTAATTCGCGCCGGCATCGGCGTCGGGCTTGCCATTTGGTTGCTGTCGTTAACCTTTGGTTTGATCGGGCCGATCAATTGGCTTTTCCCGACGGCCAACGATTGGGGAATGATCGGACTGCAAAGCGCACTTGCTGTCGGCAATGGAATTTTGACGGCTACTCTGGTTGGCGGTGCGCTGCCGATCCTGGAGCAGTTGTTCCAAATCACAACGGATATTTCCTGGTTGGAAGGGTCCGATCTTAATCACCCGATGTTACGTCGTATGACAATCGAGGCGCCGGGCACCTATCATCATAGTCTGGTGGTAGCCAATCTTGCCGAAGCAGCGGCCGAAGCCATCGGTGCAAACGCAACGCTCTGCCGAGTTTGCTCTTACTTTCATGACGTCGGCAAGTTGGTGAAGCCGGAATATTTCACCGAGAACATGAGCTTCGAACGCAACCCGCACGATGATCTCGCGCCGACGATGAGCGTGTTGATCATCATAGCGCACGTCAAAGAAGGCGTCGATCTCGCCCTGAAATACAAGCTCAATCAGCGCATCATAGACATCATCCAGGAACATCACGGCACCTCGGTCGTGCGTTACTTTTATCAACGCGCGCTTCAACAGCACGAAGACGCGCGCGCCGGAGGCAAAATCATGAAACTGCGCGAGGATGACATTCCGGACGTGCGCGAGGAGAGTTTTCGCTACAGCGGACCGAAACCACAGACGAAAGAGAGCGCCATCGTCAGCCTGGCCGATACTGTCGAAAGTGCGTCCCGCAGTCTGGAGAAACCTACCCCGCAAAAGATCGAATCGCTCGTGAACGAGTTAATCGAGGAGCGCATCACTGATCGACAGTTGGACGACTGCGATCTGACCCTCGGTGAGCTGAAAATCATCGCCGAACGCTTTCGGTTCACGCTCCTGATGATGCTGCACAGCCGGATCGCCTATCCGAAGCACGGGCAGAAGACGCCAAAGCCGCGCGAGGACACCTTGCGTCCAGACGTGATGGCAGCCACGCGAAGGCCTCCGACTGCTCCGCCCGTCTCCGCCGCGTAGAGGGCGAGCCTAGAGTCCGATTCGGTGCCGTTACTGACTCTCCACTCACAACTCCGGTGGACGTGCGCGAGGTTCGCGATCTTTTGAGGTGGCAATGCTTGGCCTCGTAACAAATGGTCCGCCTTCCATCGGTGTGACTTTTGTGAACGCGACATCGGGCATTTCACTCGGCAATCCTTCGAGCGGAAATTCCTTGCGCAACGGAAAGAACGGATAGCCGTCCCACATCAAAATGCGGCGCAGATCGGGATGGTCGTTAAATTTGATTCCCATCATGTCGTAAATCTCGCGCTCGTGCCAGTTCGCAGTCGGCCAGATGTCGGAAACAGTATCCACCGCGCCAACCTCTTCAGAGACTTTCAGCTTCAATCGTAAATGTGCCGCGAGTGCCATCGAGTAAAGCTCGTAAGCGATCTCGAAACGCGGCTCTTCGCCGAAATTGTCAATGCTGGTGATATCGAGCAAATAATCGAACGAGAGTTCGTCACGGCAGAATCTTGCGATTTCACGGAGATCGCTCGCCGCAATCGTGCAGGTCGTCTCGCCTCGAAATTCAGTTTTACCCTCAATTTTTCCCTCGAACGATTTGCTCAGGGAAGCAAGCGCTTCCTGGGCAATCATATCAGCGCTTCCTCGATTTTTTCGAACAGTTCCGGCTTCTGGTTCCTAAACGAGCGTTCGCGGGAAATTTTCTCCTGCAATTTCATCAGGCCTGCCAGCAACGCTTCCGGGCGCGGCGGGCAGCCGGAAATGTAAACATCGACGGGCAAAAGTTGATCGATCCCTTGCAGTACGGCGTAAGAGCGATACATGCCGCCGGTGGAAGCGCACGCGCCCATGGCGATCACCCATTTCGGCTCTGGCATTTGCTCGTAAATTCGCTTCACCGCCAGCGCCATTTTATAAGTGACCGTGCCGGCAACGATCATCACATCGCATTGTCGCGGTGAGAAACGCATTACCTCCGCGCCAAACCGCGCGATGTCGAACCGCGACGCAGCCGTCGCCATCAACTCGATTGCGCAACACGCGAGGCCCATCGGCATCGGCCAAAGCGAATTCTTTCGCACCCAATTAAGTGCGGCATCGAAGCGCGTAAAAATCACGTTGCCTTCGATCTTTGAATCGTAAGCCGCTGGCAAAATTTCCGGCACAGCGAACAGTAAGAGCGCACACTTTCGCCGCAAGCGGAAACCAGCCACGGATAAACACAGATGAATGGAGCGGACGGGAAGCGACATAGAAGGTAAAGCTGCGATGGGTAGCAGCGAGTGACGGAGACGGAACGAGTTTCGAACACAGACACAGTTGTAGACGCGCGTGTCCTTACATGCAGATATCCTATATTTTGCGGCGCGGGACAGCCGCCGCTGTAACGCCTGGTACATCTGTGGCTAAGGTTGACAATCGCATTCTTAAGTCACCCTTACTCGACGCGAGGTGGATCGGGCAGTCCCTTGCCCGATGCTAAAATAGCGGCGCAGCTGCTAATTGATAACATCGTTCGAAGGAGCGGCCGATCCACCAGCTGTGGGCTGATTGCAGTATTACCTTGTTGATTGTATAGAACGACTCCCATCGCGATCATGACAGCGACGACCACACTCATCACGCCCGAAGACAGAGTGGAGAACATCCGTCGAGTCAGTGAAGTAGCGAAACTAATAGCTGATTCCGGCACGATCGTTATGCCCCGCTGGAAGTTTGTGAAACGCAGGGTCCAAACAATCTCTACAAAAAGGCGCGCGCCGGCGAGAGTCGCGGTTTTACCGGCATTGGCGCGCCCTGCGAAGCGCCGGAGGAGCCAGAGATCGTCGTGCACACGGACGAGCAAACTGTCGACGAATCCGTGGCAACGATTCTGGAACAGCTGTTGCCCCGGTTGAGAGAATACCAAGGGAACGATTGACGCACTGGCTAGTCGTGGCTCTTACAATTCGAGATGCGAAACTGAGCGACGCGCCGGAGCTTGCTGCGCTCATGGCGGAGCTAGGTTACAAGACCAGCACCTCCGAAATGAGGGAGCGTTTGCAATCAATCTTGAGCGACGCGCGTTTCAGCACGTTTGTGGCCGAGAAAGAAAATGACGTTTGCGGGATGATCGGCACGCTGACGCATCTCAGCCATGAGCACAACGATCTTTCCGGCAAGATTATTGCTCTCGTAGTTTCGAAGAAGCGACGAAAGAATGGGGTCGGACGCGCTCTCGTTGCAGCGGCCGAGAAAGATTTCGCGAAAAGAAAAGTCGCGCGAGTGACCTTAACAACGCGATTCGAGCGTGACGATGCGTACCAGTTTTACGAAGCACTCGGCTATTCGCGAACCGGTTTTCGCTTCGCAAAGAGTCTGATGCCGGCCCGCCAGCGCACGTAGCCGACACTCCCAAAAACCTTCGCGACCAGGCGGGCTGGCACTGCAGGAAACCAATCTTACAATTCGCGATGCCAAATTGAGCGACGCTCCGGAGCTTGCTGCGCTCATGGGCAGCTCGGCTACGAAACGAGGAGTGACGAAATGAAGGCGCGTTTGAAATCGGTTTTGCGGGATGCGCGTTACAGCACGTTTGTCGCCGAGATCGACAATGAACCTGTCTGATTCGGTTAACGGTCAGCCATCAGCTTCCCTCAGGGAACGACCGTGAGCGTCAGATCGTTCCCGTCGCCACCGCTGTAGCTCACTTGGAAGTTATTGCGACCGACGGTGAAGATGGAGCCGTCGGGCAGGTTGGCGAAGGGGCCGGTGATTGGATTGACCGAGGTGTTGTCGATCGCGATGAACACTGTGCCCAGCGTCAGCCTCGTGTTCGCGACCGCAACAAAGTTAAACTGCGCTCCGCTCTCGATGGTGACGCCGTTGGCGATCACCTGGTCTGCCCTGGCTCTCTTGGTGTTGAGCTTGTAGGTGTAGATGCCATCGGCTTTAAAGGTCAGCGCACTCTGAATCGTCAGTGTGGTCGGTTTGCTCGCGTCGATGCTCGGCTCCAGGAAAGCTCCTGTGCCGCTCCCGGTTCCCACCGTGATCCCGCCAGCAACGATTCCCTTGCCGCCGAGTGTGCCGGCATCGACCGCGACCGCTCCGGCGCCTGTGCCCGAGCCGGTCGTGTTATTGATCACCAGACCGCCTGCGCTCAGGATCGTGCCCGCGGTGTAGGCGTTGGCCCCGCTTAGTTTTAAGGTACCGGTGCCGATCTTGCTCAGGGAGCCACCTGTGCCGTGACTGATGCCGCCATCCTGGATGATCCCGGAGAAGGCAGTGTTGCGGTTGTTGCTGCCTGCGGCCAGACCCCTCGCGCCGAGAAAGACCAGCCCATCGCCTTCCAGGGAGCCAACGGTCAGCAGCCTGTGGCCGTGCCGTCCAATGTCGAGCTCGCCATTGTTGAACAAGGCCAGACTCGCCGTGCCGCCGTCGGACTGCCTGTTGAAGAAGATCGTCCCGCCCTCGCCCCCTCCTGACCCGCCGTTCACGGTAATGGTGGCGTTCCCGGCGCTCGCGCTCTCGAAAAAGGTCATCACTGCGCCGGCTGCATCTTGCACCGTTCCGCCATTGATGACAAAAGCCGCGTCGGCGGCGGTCGTGCTGTCGCTGAAGTTAATAAGACCAC
>QHOM01000010.1:0-10631 GCA_003218785.1 Verrucomicrobiota bacterium | reverse complement strand
GCCGCTACAGGTGGCCACGGCATGGTCGGCACTGCTGTTAGTCCCAAAAAGCACAAACCCGCCAGTGACGGCGGTAAATACGGCATTGCCAGCCGTTGTGCTGTCATTAAAGCTTGCCTGTCCATGGTTACTGAGTGTGATTGTAGCATCTGCCGCCGTCGAGGTATTAAGAAAACCCATCTGGGCCGGGAAAATTCCAACACTATTAACAACAAAACTGGCACTTCCTGCGGAGGCTGAGCCATTGAAAGAAAACAGCCCGCCATTCGCGGTAAAAGACGCCAGGTTCCCTGCGGTCCCATAGAAAAATATTCCTGTTTGTCCGCCGCCATTGAACGATTGGACAACTCCGGAGTTATTTGCAATACCCGAACCTGTGATATCCAAGTTTACGATCCCGTTCCCTGAGTCGATGGTGATCGTAAAAGAGCAGCACCGCTGTTGAAGACAATCATGTCCACTTCGACCGCGGTGGTGTTGATGGAAAGATTCGTCACATCCGACGTACCGAAAGTTGCAACATCGCCCGGCCCGTTTGGAACCGTGTTCGGCATCCAGTTTGCAGCGGTGTTCCAATCTCCGTTTAAAGGATTTGTGCCCCAGGTGGCGCTGCCCGCGAACGAATGCCGCTGGGCGCCTAGAGATAGCAGCGCAGCAGCAATTGCAAAGATCAATTTTCTAATCCAGACGCTCATCGGTGGGCATTCAGGAAGGCGATTATTTCCCTGCTCACACACATGCCCGTGTGATTGTTTATTGTATGCCAGTAATCGAAGGCATGGAGGCTACTATTGTTGATAGTGTATTCTATGACATCCACGCCTTTGTCCTGCAAAGCACTCATCATGTTCTCTGCCTGCTGGTGAGGCACAGGATCGCTCTCCGTCGCATAAAGCCGGGCTGGCGCGGTTTGGTTCGTCGCCATGTAGACGTACGAGATGGGCGAAGCAGAATACTGGAGCTCCCAACCAATGAAATTGTTCTCGATCGTGTTCGTGTAATTGTCGATATCGTCAATAATTCGCTGTAGAGGAGGTGGTTCACGCAGCGTGAGATCATAAACGCCTGAAAGGCCAACCACCGCTTTTGGGAAAGCCGCCGAACTCCAACCTGGCACCGTCGCGTTCGGGTCGAGCGCCGCCCATAGCGCGTGGGTTCCCCCGGCAGAGCCGCCAACCAAAAAGATTGTTTGATTACAGTGGCTGTCAGCTCTGGCCGCCAGGATTTGCTGCTTCACATCGTTAGATTGCTGCGGGGGTCGACCAGAGGCGATCCCGGCAAAGGTGTTATCATGCTGGTGCTGACCCAAAAGGAGGCCGTCAGGCGCCGAGGAGAACAAATTTCGCGCGTTGCGTCAAACACTAAACCGCGAAGGGACGAAATTTCTTCCGTTCTCGCGCAAAGGCCGGCCTAACGACGGTTCGGACAAGGGCGAATGCCGCGGGAATGTTACGCGAGTGGCTTTAACGACGCGATTCGAACGCGACGAGCCCATCGATTTTATGAAGCGCTCGGCCAGTCGCGAACGGGTTTGCGGTTTGCAAAAAATCTGACCGCTGCCTTCCGTCAGTAGCGGACGCGGACAAGAAATAGTCCTTCGGAGGGAGCGGCGAAACGTGCTGGACCCACGCGACCGGAAGTGAGCCGATCAGTCAGATCCTCGACGCGCCATTTTTTGAGCGCGCATTTGACGAGCGAGCCAACGATTAATCGGACCATCTTGTAGAGGAAACCATCGCCGTCGAAATCGACCGTTACACAGAAACCCATCTGCCGGACGCGCACAGAATAAATTGTGCGAATCGTGGTCTTCTCTTGCCTGCCACGATTAGCGGCGAACCCGGCAAAATCATGAGTGCCGACAAAGCATTTGGCTGCCATTCTCAGAGCATCGAGATCAAGCGGGCGCGTGACATGCCAGACTCGCCGATATTCGAATGGCGGTAGCACCGGTGCAGACCAGATTCTGTAGCGATAGAGTTTTCCTTTTGCGGACAAGCGCGCGTGAAAATCATTGGAGACATATCGGCAGCGAAGCACCCGAATCCTCGGAGGCAGCAATGCATTAAGCGCTTCTGTCCAACGCGCACTCGATAAACGGTCATCGGGAAGATCGACATGTGCGCATTGCGCGAGCGCGTGTACCCCAGCGTCCGTTCGCCCGGCGCCGTGAACGCGGGCGGGCTTGCCGCTGATACGCTCGAATGCCCGCTCGAGATGATCCTGAATCGTGTTGCGATGGGATTGACTTTGCCAGCCCGCAAATCCTGTCCCGTCGTAGGCGACAGTTATTTTTAGCCGTCGCGGCATCGCAGATTAAATTAGTGACCGGTGAAAGGTGACTGGTAAGAAATAATCTATTACTTCCGCCCTGATTGTTCTACATACCACGAATCGCTTATCACTATTGACTGTCCCATTTCTCGTTGCCAGCGGCATGCGCCACGTGCTGCCGCCGATCGAGATATCCTTGCAAAATCATCTGAGCCGCTACTTGATCGACATAGCCGCGAGTGGCGCGCGTGTTCTTCCCCGCTTCACGTAGCGCTCGATGCGCTGCAACCGTGGTCAGTCGCTCATCCCAGGTAACCACCGGGCATGGAAGGATCGCTCGCAATTTTTCTACAAACTGCAGGGCTTCGGTTGCTGCGGCACCGATCTGGCCATTCATCTGACGCGGGATTCCCACTACGACGTGATCGACTTTCTTTTCCTGAACAATTTCGGCCAAGCGCGCTGTGGCTTGTGCATCCGCTGGGATTGTTTCCAACGGATGCGCCAACAACCGTAACTCATCAGAGATGGCCGCTCCGATGCGCACGCGGCCAAGATCGAGACCTAAAATTCGATTCATTGCTCGGTTAGATCATTGCAATCCCGGCGGGAGCTTGCCGATCAAGTTCTTAATATTTTCTGCTTGATGACGATGACAAACCAAAACGGCGTCGCCGGTTCGTACGACAATGAGATTATGGACTCCGAGGAGAGCGATCGTCGTGTCGCCCTCATCAAAGACGATGTTATTGGTCGAATCGACTGCCGTGATAGCGCAGTTGGTGGCATTTCCCTGTTCGTCCTTCTCGAAATAATTCGCTACTGCTCTCCAGCTTCCGATATCGTCCCAGTCGAAGCTGGCTTCCACTACCAGCACCCGGTCCGCTTTCTCCATAATCGCGTAATCGAATGATATCCGCGGCAACTTGCTGAAGCGCTGACCCACAATCTTCTCGAAACTTCCCAGAGCGCGAAGTTGGGAAATGAAATCTGCCAACTGCGGCGCCTGACGATTGAATTCGCTGAGCACTGTGGGTACCGACCAAACGAACATTCCTGCGTTCCAGCGAAAATTTCCTTTTCGTAAAAATGATTCGGCCAGATCGGGGTTGGGCTTTTCGCGAAAGCGCAGCACTCGATGAATTGCATTCTCGTCGGCTCGATTCGGCAAGTGTACAGGTGCGCCTTGTTCGATGTAACCGAAGGCGGGACAGGCCCATGTCGGTTTGATGCCGATTGTTACCAGCTCGCCAGTCTCCTCCGCCGCGTCCGCAGCCAAGGCCAAGGTTTCTTGAAAAGCCGCTCCATCCGCAATGATATGATCGGCCGGAAGCACGATCATCGTGGCCGCATGATCGCGAGCCGCCACCCAACCGGTGCCGAGCGCAACCGCCGCAGCGGTGTCGCGCTTGGCTGGTTCCGCTACAATATTTTCCTTTGGGAAAGCCGTGAGCAATTGGCGAACTGCTGCTTCCTGTTCAGCGTTTGTCAGGATCAGGATACGTTCGCACGGGACTAAGCCCTCAAGTCGCGCCACGGTTTCTTCGAGCGGAGTTCTCTTGGAGACGAGGCGAAGCAGTTGCTTCGGACGGGCCCGGCGACTTAGAGGCCAAAATCGTTCGCCGCTGCCGCCGGCGAGAATGAGCGCGTAGATCGGATTGACCATGTCGATGCAAAAATGAGCGTGGACCGGATCTTCCAGGCCGGAAAGATTCTCGTTTCTTTTTTCAAAACGAGACGTATATGGTAGGCGATGTCTCTCCCGATATCCATTTCAAAAACCGCCGAGCAGCTTCCCGTTGATCCGTTGCTCATGGTGATGCGCACTGCCATTGGCCTTGGCCTGGGCATATTAATGGCGGACAAGATCAAACCTTCGATTCGCCAGGCAGCCGCGATTGCGCTGGTTTCAATCGGCGCTTTGGCCGCCGCGCCGTGGTTGGTCAGAACTGCATTGGGGCAGATCAATCGACCGGAATCGGAATGGGGAAGCCGTGCCCGTTTACGTTCCATTCGCGGAGATTCTGGTTACAGCTCCAATACAGACATCTATTAGCCTGTAGAGGCGGCTGTGCCAGCCGCAATTAAGAATAGGGCGGGCGACACGCCCCACTACAGCTTGATTCAATCTGCTCCGCAGATTAAGCGTGCTTCGCGTCATGTCCCGTTCGTCGCCATCTTCCAGCAGTGAATTGTTGCGCGCTCACTGCGCTGCAATTTCCAACGAAGAAGCCGTACTGCGGGAAGGCGGAGGCAAAGCCGGCCACGAACGTCAACGCAAGATGGGCCGTTTGCCAGTGCGCGAACGGATCGGTCATTTGCTGGACAAAGACTCGCAGTTTTTCGAGATCGGCCTCTGGGCGGCTTACAAAATGTACGAGCAATGGGGAAAGATCCCTGCGGCGGGAGTGGTCACAGGCATTGGGAATATCGAGTGCGTTTCCTGCATGGTCATCGCGAACGACGCGACCGTGAAAGCCGGCGCGTTCTTTCCGCAAACAACGAAAAAGGTCATTCGCGCTCAGCGAATCGCATTCGAGTGCTCCCTCCCAATCATTTACCTGGTCGATTCGGCGGGCGTATTCCTGCCAATGCAGGATGAAATTTTTCCGGACGAAGATGATTTCGGCCGCATCTTTCGCAACAACTCTATCATTTCCGCGGCTGGCATTCCTCAATTTGCTGCCATCATGGGTAATTGCGTCGCGGGCGGCGCTTACCTGCCGGTTCTGTGCGACAAAATTTTAATGACGAAGGGAAGCGGTTTGTATCTAGCCGGGCCTTCTCTGGTCAAAGCAGCTATCGGACAGATAGTCGATGCGGAGGAACTGGGCGGGGCGCAAATGCATGCAGAAATAAGCGGCACGGTAGACTTTTTTGAAAAGGATGATCCGTCATGTCTTAAACGCCTTCGTTCCCTCATCGCGTTGCTGCCGGAAGCACAGGAGGACGGTAGGGCGCGACCGCCGGGCGCGCCGATCGACACAAAAACGGCGAAACCAGCGAAGAGTCCCGATTCGGTCTACGACTTGATCAGCTTTGATGGGCAGAAGCAGTACGATGTGCGTGATTTGCTCGCCGCGGTCGTCGATGCAGACTCAATCGACGAATACAAAGCCGATTACGGCAAAACTATTGTGACCGCATACGCGCGCGTTGCGGGGCGTGCGGTCGGCATCGTTGCAAATCAGCGCTTGCAGGTCCGGACCAAGAAGGAAGGAATTCAGATGGGTGGCGTCATTTATTCCGATAGTGCCGATAAAGCGGCGCGTTTCGTGATGGACTGCAATCAAACGGGCTTGCCGATTATCTTTTTCCAGGACGTTACCGGTTTTATGGTGGGACGCGACGCGGAAGAGAGCGGGATCATTCGGAGCGGCGCGAAGTTGGTGAACGCGGTCAGCAATTCCGTGGTGCCAAAGATCACAGTCGTTGTCGGCGCATCATTTGGTGCCGGGAACTACGCGATGTGCGGAAAGGCATACGATCCGCGATTTATCGTTGCCTGGCCGACTGCTCGCTACGCCGTGATGGGCGCCGCCCAGGCATCCGACACCGTCTTTGCAGTTCTTGCTCGCGCGAGAGAACGCGACAAGAAATCTTCGCCGGAAGAACTCGAGGAGCTTCGCGCCACCGTCAAAAAGAATTACGAAGAACAAACCGATATCCGTTACGGTGCTGCACGCGGTTGGGTGGACGCAATCATTCAACCGCACGAGACGCGGGACGTTCTGATCCGCTTATTACAATACGTCTCGCGTCCAACGCCCAAGGCGCGCTTTCACACTGGTGTCATCCAGGTCTAATCGATTTAACGATTCAGTGACATTGAATTGCTGACGGAGCTCACGGCTGCAATCAAGGTTGTGTCGGACGAACCGCATAAACGTATCATCATTTTTCGTGGCACTGGGGCTGCCTTTTGTACCGGTATGGACTTGAAAGCAGCAACCTCGCAAAACGCGCACGCCATGGCGGAGTTGGTTGCGAAAACCCTCCTCACACTCAGCCAAACCCGTTTGGTTACAATTGCAGCCGTACACGGAGCGGCGGTCGCTGGCGGCGCGGGAATCATGTCGGCCTGCGATTTTGTTGTCGCAGCAGAAGGAACAAAGATTGGGTATCCGGAAGTGCGTCGCGGTTTGGTGGCTGGTTTAGTCATGACTTTTTTACGCCGGCAGGTAGGCGAACGAAACATGCGCGAACTATTACTCGGCTCCGAATTGATCGATGCCCAACGGGCTAAAGAAATCGGCCTCGTCAATCGGGTTGTCGCTCGGGATGATTTGATGAGCGAAGCGCAAAAGTTTGCCGATGCAGTTTTGCAGGGCGCGCCAGGCGCTTTAACACAAACGAAACGATTAATAGAAGAATTCCAGTGGCGTTCGGTGCGAGAAGATATCGATCTTGCGCTCAAGTATCACGTGCAAGCCCGCGAATCGAGAGAAGCGCGTGAAGGGATCGCCGCGTTTAACGAGAAACGGGCACCGAATTGGGTTCACTAGCGGCGTGCGTATCGCGCGCTCGATGTAGAACACAGACACGCGTCCGGCGCGTAACAACAATCGCTTCGCAGCCGCCAAGGCTGTCGCTACAGTGCGGCCTGAATCTGACGAGTAAATGAAAGCGACGAACGCACGATCGAAGCACAGTTGGCGGCCCAGGGTCGGATGGGGCGTACCGGTGGCGTGGTTGACGCTTTGCGTCGTTTGGAGCTCGACGTGGCTCGTTATCAAGATCGGATTGCGCGATTTGCCGCCGATTTCTTACGCGGCCATCCGTTTCGTTCTCGCAGTAATCGTTCTTCTTGTGGTGTCAACGGGGCGGGTGCGCCTATTGCCGCGGCGGGCGTCGGATTACCTGGTTCTGGCTTTTACCGGCGTTCTAATGTTTGCTGTGAACTACGGGCTGCTTTTTTGGGGAGAACTACACGTTTCGTCCGGTCTGGCAGCGGTGTTGCAGGCGACGATCCCGATCTTCGGCATGGTGTTCGCCCATCTGATGCTCCCCGATGAACCATTGCGCCTGCAAAAACTTCTCGGCGCGCTACTCGCGCTTGGCGGTGTGGCGATAATCTGCGAGCGGCTTCTCGGGTTCAACGGGTTAATGGCGTTCTGGGGTGGACTCGGCATCGTGTTTGGAGCTACCGGTGCGGCGTTCTCGAATGTCCTGCTCAAATCGCGTGTGATCCAGTTGGCCCCGGCGATGATCGCGGCATGGCAAATGATCTTTGGGGTGGTTCCGTTGCTCGTGACCGGATTTATTGTGGAAGGGAATCCGCTGCGCTTTCATTGGAGCGGGTTGTCGATCTTCTGTTTGCTTTACCTTGCCGTGATCGGCTCGGCGCTCACATTTTTGCTTCTTTACTGGCTGCTGCCGCGGATGACTGTGGCGAACCTGCAAGCGATCTCGCTCATCACGCCACCCGGCGCGGTCGCGCTAGGGTGGGCGATTGGCGGAGAGAAATTCTCTCTCTGGTCGCTTCTCGGCGCGTGTTTCGTGCTTGCCGGCGTGTGGATGATTTTCCGAAGAGCGGAAATCCGGGAGCCAGTGATCCAGGAAGGTTAGCTAATTATCAAGTCTTCCCAGCTTAGCCGCCAGGTTGTTTCGGTATCGGGACTTCCTTGGGCGACTTCGGCTCGTCCTTTGGCGCTTTCCCCGACGCGCGAACGTTCACAAACCTATTCAGGAGGTCAAACCAGAATGGCGCACCAAGTGAGGCGGCCAGGGCAGTAATGAGCCAACCGAGAATATTACTTGCTCCTACGTGGCCGCCGTCCACCCAGCCAATGGGCAATGCGAGATTTCCGATTGCTTCGGTCGCCGTAGTTAGTTGCTTTTGCGGATCTCCTTGTTGCACCTTTTGCTCGACAAAAGATTGCGCTGCGGCCTTGATCGAATCGCGAAGGGGAGAATTCACGCCGGAGAGGCTTCTTACAATTCGAACGCTGTCTACGTTGCCTACGACAACGATAACGAGAGCTAAGGCCAGCTGGATCGCCTGAGTTTTTCGTTTGTACCAACCGGAAACGCGTTCCATCGAGGAATTGAACCAAGTTTCGAGCTGTTTCTTGAACTGTTCCATGTCGTGCCCAGCGTCGTCCAGGAGCACGCGAAACGTAATCTGAAGAGGCTGAGGAAGCTTTTCGATTCCCGCCTTTAAATCGTCCAGAGTTCGATTACCGGCTGGTGCTACAGGTGAAACTATATCCAGCAACGTCAGTGCAAACGTTCGAGAAGGAATGTATGACGGTTTCTTATCCTGCGCTGCTAAAGCCTCAATGAGTGGGTGTTCATAGAAGCGACTGACCAGCCCTGTCGCGGACGGGTCCTGTAACAATTCGCGAATGCCGAGAAACAGATTCTGAGCGCGCAATCTGAACACTGCCGCCAGCAGTTCATTGGCGGCACTAACAATGAGACTTATGACAAGATAGACGAAGATTAATCCGATCGCCGTATCTAGAATCGCGGAACCAAACATGTTATTCGCGCGCCGTCAGCGCTCAAAGTTTTTTGCGGTTGGCATATCTCAACCAGCCTGCAATGCGGGTTGTTGATTCAACTTCCATTAGCTCCACTGCAAGTCTGGAAAAGATTCTCTTGCCTTATCAAGTCCTCCCCACCTTGCGAAAAGCTGCGCTCCATACTGGTCGATCTCCGGCTGCGAGAGTGGCCAGCCCTGGGCACTGCCGGGGAACACGATGTAAACGATTCCATGGGCAACGCCGCCGCTCTTTGGACTTGAAGGAACCCCAAGTGCTGCCGCCAGCGCAATCGATCCTTCGCCAATCTTGCTGGCAGGTCCCACGTCTGCGTAAACCGCCAATTCGGATCTTCCAATGATGTCGTTGAAACATAAAAGCCTGGAGCCGGATCAGTGTCTGTCTGAATCACTGGGCGACCGCTAGCCTCACCGTTATTAGTTACCAACGCCCACCAATTGCCGGGCCGGCCAGCATTGCCGAGGTAATCGAGGCCGGACCTTCCATCCGGGTGGTAAGCATGATAGGCTCCGTCAGCATCTATCATCAGCCAAGACTCATAGAAAAACGCGGAGTCGTCGTCAGTTAACGTGTTAATATCGGAGTAGCCGATACGTTTAAGGAATTTGAGGTTAGCCATATGTTAGTTCCTTCTGTTGGGTTGTTATCTCGCTGATTGTCTTACAGTGGTCCTCTCAGATGAAGTGATACTCAAAAGACAAGTTTCCCGTCAGGCGAGGAAATGGTCCCGTAAGGTACCTGCCGCTGACGCGAAACTGCTGGTTAGCGATTTTCTCCACCTTCACTTCTACCTCTGCTCCCAAGACCGAACGTCGCCTCAGTAAGGTCGAAGGCTTGGGCTTTCGCCTTGACTGCGTTGTCTGCCTTAACCGTCATTGAAGTCTGCTACCTTCACATCGAACCTTGTCTGCAACGTATCTCCGCTGGGCATCGGGAACAGCAAGCCTTGCAACATATCCGGTAGCCCCTCTCGATGAGTGTGACGCGAGCTTTCGCATAGGCAACGACCTCCTTGCTGGCCACGCTGAGCGGTGGAGTAGTGATAATGTTCCCTTTTAAAGCGGTGTCTCGCCAAGGATCTTTCTCGAGCGGGAATAGGAGAGGGCCTCGCTGCCCATCGGTGACTTGAATCATAATGTCGCCGATGAATTTTTGACCCCCCTTCTGCGTGAATTTGGCGATCACTTTTAGAGTGTGCCCACCGCCACTGTCGGCAGCGACCGCATCGTCCGCCGGCCCGCCACCCGCAAATCATCCGCCGGTTCCGCCGCCACCGCCGCCACCTCCCGCCGTCGCATCGTTCTGATTGCTCGGCCGGCTGATGCTTTCCGCGGGTTGTTCTTCTGCTTGCTCGGCCGGCTGATCGGTTTCCTCAGCGGGTTGCTCACCTGATTGTTCGGCTCGTTGATCTCTCTCAGCGGGCTGTTCTTCCGATTGTTCAGCCGGCTGATCGCTCTCATCAGTCTGGTCTTCTGTTTGCTCGGCGGGTTGATCGCTGTCAGTGGGCTGTTCTTCCGATTGCTGTCCTGAATCGTCAGTAGATTCATCTTTCTGTTCGTCGTCGTTCATAAGGTGTTTTCTTTAATGGGTTCGCATTGTTGATTGTTGTTTTTTTATTGTTTACACAATTTGGGACCCGGAGTTCAAGACTTCTTTCCAGGCGCGTCAAAGCTTCGGTCACCAGGAAATTCGTTTTGGCCGCACGCTTAAAATGCTTAGACTCCAGCGAGTGGAGTGGAGCGCCGATGTGGCGAAATGCCAGACGCAACGGACTTAAAATCCGTTGGGCCGTAAAAGGCCCGTGCCGGTTCGAGTCCGGCCATCGGCACTTTCGATTTCGGGACGCGGATT
>QHOM01000130.1 GCA_003218785.1 Verrucomicrobiota bacterium | reverse complement strand
TGGACGCGCTTTACTCAATCCACGTCCAGAGTGCTCGATCAGTTCGGCCTGTGCGTCGCAGCCGCAAAATTTATCTCTGAAACCTTTAACGTCTTGTCGGTCACTATCTGGCTATTTGATGAACAAGAGCAGCTCGCGTTCGCAGCGTCCACCTCGAGATCAGAACGTGAGGCCAACGATGCGGTCCCAAACCTATCCGGCTTGGGAGCAAATTTAACAAGTATTCGCGGGCTTTCCAAGCCTTTTGATTTGGAAAAGGCGAAAGGCGACTACGCGGAGAGCTTGAGACAAATCAGTTCGAGCCAATTTCGCACCGGAGGAAATCGGGTTTGTACGCCTTTATGGATGGGAGATCGCTGCATAGGTGTGGCCATCCTGGCAGATCGCGTCGGTGGCGTTCCCTACACGGTTGAAGAACTAGACCTGCTGAAGTGCATGGGCGATCAGATTGCGGTGGGTCTGGTGAACCTTCGGCTTACCGAAGAGATTATGCGGGCGAAGGAACTGGAGGCCTTTCAAGCCATGTCCGCATTTTTCGTTCATGACTTGAAAAACGCGGCCTCAACCTTGAGTCTAACGCTTCAGAATCTGCCTGTGCATTTTGATGATCCAATTTTTCGACAAGACGCCTTGCGTGGGATCGGTGAGACAGCAAACCGCATCAACCAGCTTATCAGCCGCCTGGGCGCCTTGCGACACCTCGAACTCAAACCCGTGGAACTGGACCTTAATGTGCTTGTTGCTGACGCGCTTGAAGTGTTAAAGGGCGCGCCGGAAATAAACGTTGTGAAGGAGCTTCACCTGGAGCCCAAACTCAAGGTGGACCGGGGTCAATTCGGTAGTGTAATCACTAATTTGCTTCTCAACGCTCGCGACGCAGTCGGACCAGGGGGCGAGGTGAGAATTGAGACGAGACAAAGCGACAGTTGGGCAATCGTTTCGGTCGCTGACAATGGGTGCGGGATGAGCCCGGGATTCCTAAGGACCTCTCTTTTTCGCCCCTTTCAGACCACAAAGAAGAAGGGACTAGGCATCGGTATGTTTCAATCCAAAATGATTGTCGAAGCGCATCGGGGGAAGATTCAGGTGGAAAGCGAACCCGGCGCCGGCACAACTTTCCGAGTAATGTTGCCTCTTCAATGCCAGGCAGTATGAAACCCAAATTGCTCATAGTCGATGACGACGAAGCGATCCGGACGCAGATGAAATGGGCGCTAAGCCAGGAGTACGAAGTTCATTTCGCCGAAGACCGAAGAGGAGCGCTTGAAGCCTTTGAGGCCAACCCCCCGGCGGTGACATTGCTTGATCTTGGCCTTCCGCCTCGCCCCAATCAGTGCGATGAAGGATTAGCAGTGTTGTCCGACCTACTCGCCGTCGATAGTACGGCTAAAGTCATCATTATTTCCGGACAGAGCGAAAAACAGAACGCCATCGAGGCCGTTGGCGCGGGCGCTTACGACTTCTTGTGCAAGCCCGTGGAGATGGAGGAATTGAAACTGCTCCTTCGGCGCTGCATCCACGTGGTGGAACTCGAGAAAGAGTACCGCGAGTTACAACAGAGCCACCTTTCGGATGTGTTTGAAGATATGCTCGGTACCAGTCCGCAAATGCAGGCAGTCTTTGCTTTCATCCGCAAGGTCGCCGGAACGAATGCTCCGGTGCTCTTGCTCGGAGAGAGTGGCACTGGCAAAGAAATGGCGGCAGCGGCGATTCATCGCCGCAGTGCGCACAAGGACGGCCCTTTTGTCGCGCTCAACTGCAACGCCATTCCCGAAACCCTTCTGGAGAGCGAGCTCTTCGGCCACGAAAAAGGCGCCTTTACGGGTGCTCACATTCAGCGCAAGGGGATGATGGAAACAGCCAGTGGCGGTACCCTGTTTCTGGATGAGATTGGCGAACTTCCCCCAGCCATTCAGGTGAAGCTTCTTCGGTTTCTTCAGGAACAGCGTTTTCAGCGGGTGGGCGGAAGACAGGAAATTCAAATCGACACGCGGCTTGTCGCCGCGACCAATGCCGATTTAAAACAGTTGATCGACAATGGAAAATTTCGCGAGGATTTATATTTTCGTCTTGCCGTTGTCACCATCCGCCTGCTGCCACTTCGCGAGCGGGGGGAAGACATCGTATTCCTGGCCCGCGAATTTCTGCAAAGGTATGCCGCCCAAAGCGGTCGGACAAAGCTGGTTTTCGCGCCCGACGCGCTGCGTGCAATGAGTCATTATTCATGGCCTGGGAATGTGCGCGAACTCCAAAACCGCGTGAAACGGGGCGTCATTATGGCTAGCGGATCGCGATTGACCGCAAAAGATCTCGAGTTGGATCAGGACCAGGACGTGGCATCCTCTGCAACGAGTCTCAAACAAGCGCGCGAGCAAGTCGAGCGCGAAATGATTGAGCAGGCGCTCAAGAGAAACTCTGGTAAAATCACCTCCGCAGCTGCGGAGCTCGGGATCAGCCGGCCAACTCTTTACGAACTCATGGAAAAACTTGGCATTGCCAAAGATCGCGTAAATACAAATATCAACTAAGATCGAAATCATAAAGCAAATGCAAACCTCAAAAATCTTATTCAGAATCGGGACGTTTATTTTAGCAGCCACACTTATCGCGGGCTGCACTAAGGAGTCCAGGAAAGCGCGCCTTCTTGGCGAGGCGAACGGCTATTTTAAAGCGGGTGACTATGACAAAGCCAAGCTCAGCTACCTCAACGCGTTGCAGCTGGATCCGCAAAACGCGCTCGCATTCGAAAGAATCGGTGCCATGTGGCAGGATGACGGAGCACCGCTGCGCGCCGCTGGGTTCCTGAAAAGGGCAAGCGAGCTGGACCCGAAAAATGTCCAAAACCGAATACGGCTTGCCCGCTGTTATGTGGCCACCGGACACTTTGCCGACGGAACAAAAGAAGCGCTCAAAGTTCTCGAACAAGCCCCGGACAACGGCGACGCCATTATCACTTTGACCGAAGCGGCAAGAAGCAAAGAAGATATTGAGGCTGCCGAAGAACAGCTCCAGAAATTTCCCAAAAAGAACGACGTCTCTTTCTACCTGGCCGCGGCGAATCTCTCTTTCAGTGGGGGCGACCTGTCTACAGCGATCAACGCACTCCAGCAGGCGCTCGCAGCCGATCCCAAATCGTCTGCTGCCCACATGGCGATGGGAAATTTGCATCTAGTGCAGAAAGACCTCAAACAAGTCGGCGAAGAATTTAAGAAAGCGGCAGACCTTGCGCCGGTTCGATCAATTGAGCGGTTGAAATACGCCGAGTTCGAATGGGGCGTGGGTGATGCCGGCGAAGTGAGAAGAATTGCCACTGACATGACCAGGAGCGCGCCGGATTATCTCCCCGGCTGGTTCTGGCTGGCCGAGCTTGCCTACAAAGACAAGAAATACGACGAGGCCCTCTCGCTTCTTGAAAACGTTTTTGGCCGCGACGACGAATACCTCGATGGCCGCAGACTGCAAGGCGACCTGCTGCTGGCAAAAGGTGATACCAAAAAGGCGCTCGAAGTTTTGGAGCGACTCGACCAAACCTATCCGGACGTTCCCATCATCAAATATAATTTGGCGCGCGCATATCTCCAAAATAACAACACCAACCAGGCAAAGCTGGCGCTGGATCAGGCCGTCTCACTCAATCCGAATTATGACGATGCCGTTCTGTTGCTCGCCGAGGTCAATCTTAGCACCGGTCATGGTGAAGCGGTGATCGAACCGCTGACCCGTTTGCTGAGAAGACGTCCCGATCTAAGGAACGCCGCATTGGTCTTGGCCGGCGCGTATGACTCCCTTGAACGGTTCGATGACGCCGCCGTTGTCCTCGAGGAGCAAGCAAAGCTCGCACCAAACGATCCACAACCGCTCATAGCACTGGGTATGACCTATCGCCAGGCGAAAAGAAATGACGAAGCGCGCCAGGCATTTGAAAAAGCTGCCCAACTCTCGCCGAATAATCTGTCTCCGGTCAGTCAACTTGTAGAGCTAGAAGTGCTGGACAAGCATTTCGACGCTGCTCGCCAGCTGATACAGCGGCAGTTCCAAAAGACCCCCAATTTGCCGGCCTCCCATTTTTTTGAAGGAAGAATCCTGGTCGGGGAAGGGAAATGGGATGCAGCGGAGGCAGAGCTTCAA
>QHOM01000129.1 GCA_003218785.1 Verrucomicrobiota bacterium | reverse complement strand
AGCGGCTCGACCACGATCTCGAAATCGCACGGGACATTCAGCGTATTTTGCTTCCAGCCGAAGCGCCGGCCATTAACGGATTTCAGATCAGCGGCATTAATGTGCCCGCCCGCCAAGTGAGCGGCGATTATTTCGATTACATTCATGTCGATGACGAAAGGCTCGGCGTCGCGATCGCGGACGTTTCGGGTAAAGGCGTTCCCGCCTCCCTTATCATGGCGATTTGCCGCAGCGTCTTGCGCGCCGAGGCTGCACGGAATCCATCTCCGGCCGATGTCTTGCGAAAGGTGAACCGGCAACTTTATCCCGACATTAAGGAAGACATGTTCATCAGCATGGCCTATCTCATTCTGAACCACGAGCGCAACGGCGATGGCGTCACGCTCGCACGCGCGGGGCACGACGCGCCATTGCTTTACAAGCGAGAGTCGCAAACTGTTACGCCGGTAAAATCGCCGGGAATGGTCGTTGGAATTGACAGCGGAAATGTGTTCGATAGGCTTACAGCTGATTTCGCCGTCCCGCTGGAGCGCGATGATTGCCTCGTTCTCTACACCGATGGTGTGACGGAAGCGCTCAATACTGAGGGAGACGAATTCGGCCTTGACCGCACGATTCAATCCGTCCGCGCCAGCGCGATCGATGGTGCGCAAGCGATTGTAAAAAGGGTTATCGAGGACGTGCGCGATTTTACCGGTTCGCTTCCCCAAAATGACGACATCACCTTGATTGCCATCCGCAAAACATGAAAAAGACTTCTGTTACCGAACAGATCAAAGGAACCGAACGATTGGCATCGGCAAGATCGACGTCTTCGTCCACCGCGTCCGCGGTCGACGCGGAGCGAAGCGAGGCAGAAGATCCAACGGTCAGCTTGCAAGCTGATCTCGATCGGTTTCGTGATCTCGCGCTCCGCAGCCAGGCCGATTTCGAAAATTACAAAAAGCGATCTGCGCGCGAAAAAGAAGAGGCGATCAAATACGCGAACAGCTCCTTACTCGAACGGCTGGTTGCGATTATTGATAATTTTGAGCTTGGCCTCGAAGCCGCAAAAGGGGAAAGCGGACAGTCTCCGATTTATTCCGGAATGACGCTCGTCCTGAAACAACTTAACGATTTGTTGGCCGAAAATGGACTACAGCCAATCGAGGCCGACGGAAAAAAGTTCGATCCAAACCTCCACGAAGCAATTGCGCATGAGCCGAGCGATCAATTTCCCGAGGGGATTGTCCTGAGACAGACCCGCCGCGGTTATCGACTTAAAGACCGCTTACTGCGACCGTCGAGCGTGGTTGTGTCGAGCGGACCGGGAAAATAGACGCGCGGTCTTGTCTCTCGCTGGTGCCCTTGTTCTGACTCCATGTCGATCTTGTCGTTTGGTCGCGAACGAGAGCATGAGTAAGATTTGATAAATGGCCACCAAGAAACGCGATTATTACGAGGTGCTGGACATCGCGCGAAACGCCGCCGAAGAGGAGATCAAGCGCGCCTATCGGAAGCTCGCGGTCAAGTTTCATCCGGACAAAAATCCGGACGACCCCCACGCTGAGGAAAAATTTAAGGAGCTTGGGGAAGCGTACGATGTTCTCATGGACCCGAATAAGCGCGCCGCCTACGACCGGTTCGGCCACGCTGCGTTTGCTCAGGGCGGCGCGGGTTTCGGCGGCGGTTTCCATGATCCGTTCGATATTTTCCGCGAAGTCTTCGGCCAGGGCGGATTCGGTGGCGGAATTTTCGAGACATTTTTCGGCGGCGACGCGCAAGCAGAAGATCGGCAACACGGGTCGGACCTGCGTTACGACATGCAGATCAAGCTGGAGGAAGCGGCTTTTGGCGCCGAAAAAGAGATTGAAATCGAGAAGCTCGACACCTGCGATAAATGTCATGGCAGCGGTGCTGAGCCGGGTTCACGCACCGTTAGCTGCCCCGCCTGCGGTGGCCGTGGTCAGGTGATCAGTTCGCGCGGATTTTTTCACATTTCGCAGACCTGTCCCCGCTGCCGCGGTGCCGGTGAAATCATCGAGAAACCGTGCCACCAATGCCACGGTGAAGGACGCGTTGAAAAACTGAGCCGCGTTAAACTGAAAATCCCGGCTGGAATCAGGGAGGGTTCGCGGCTGCGTTCCTCACGCAATGGCGAGGCTGGTATCCGTGGCGGCCCGCCAGGCGACCTCTATGTCGTTATTCATATCAAGGAGCACAAAATCTTTCAACGCGATGGCGATAATCTTTATTGCGAAGTGCCAATCCCTTTTTCGCTTGCGGCTTTGGGCGGCGAGGTCGACGTGCCGACACTGGAAGGTAAAGCGCATCTGAAATGTCCGGCGGGCACGCAGAGCGGGCAGATGTTCAAACTGCGCGGCAAAGGAATTGCGAACATCAACGGGCGGGATCGTGGCGATTTGCTCACGCGTTTGATTGTCGAGGTGCCATTGCGCCTCAATGCAGAACAGCGCCACAAGCTTGAGGAATTCGCCGCGCTTTGCGGTGAGGAGAACACACCGTTACGCAAAAGTTTTTTCGAGCGCGCGAAAGAATTTTTCAAGTAATGGGCGCAACGGTACCTGGCCAAGGCGTAAAATTGATAGAATGCCCCCGCGATGCCTGGCAGGGTCTCAAGAGACAGATCCCGACGGAACTAAAGGCGCGATATCTGCGCGCGTTGATTGGCGCCGGGTTCAAACACATTGATGCCGTAAGCTTCGTTTCTCCGAAAGCGGTGCCACAAATGGCCGACAGTGAAAAGGTGCTGGAGCAAATCGCTCCACCGCTCGATGTCGAAATCATCGGAATCGTGGTGAACGAAAAGGGTGCGGAGCGCGCGATCGCAACCGAAGCCGTGAGGACGCTTGGTTATCCCTATTCGATCTCTGCGACGTTTCTGCGCAAGAACCAGAACCAGACGCCTGAGGAGTGCTACAAGATTTTGCAGTCGATCAAGACGAAAGCTGATGATTCGGGACTCGACATGGTCGTGTATATTTCGATGGCGTTCGGAAATCCGTATGGCGACTTATGGGACAAGGACGAGGTGCGTGAGGCGTTGGCGAAAATCGCCGGCCTCGAGATCCGATCCATCTCGCTCGCGGACACCGTCGGTGCCGCCACCTCGCATCTAATCAGCCGAGTAGTTCAATCGGTGAAGAGCGAATATGTGAATTACGACATCGGCGTGCACCTGCACAGTACACGCAACGACGCTTTAGCCAAAGTGCTCGCTGCGTACGATGCTGGTTGTCGCCGGTTTGATTCGGCCATCGGTGGGCTTGGTGGATGCCCGTTCGCGCAGAATGTGCTGGTTGGGAACATTCCGACAGAGAGCGTGTTCGAGGCGCTTCGACAACGCGGTGTGGAGCTGCCGATCGGCAAATCGCTGGAGAATGTGCTGACGATGAATTCGGATATCGCCTCGAAATGCGGATAAGGAATTTGGGTTTCTAAGATTCACTGGCGAATCTAGTTTCTGAACTCTGGAAACTGAATCCTGAACCCTGTTGTCATGCACCGTTTCTATATCTCGCCAGAGAATTGGAACCATGACGCGCTCGCATTGACTGGCTCGGAAGCCCACCATGCGCGTGATGTCCTGCGGATGAAACGTGGCGAGAAGCTCGTTCTCTTCAACGGGCGCGGACGCGAGATCACCGCGGAAATTCTCGATCTTAGCGGCGACGAAATTCGATTACGGAGGTTGCACGAAGCAAAAACGCCGCCAGTGCGCTGTCGGATCATTCTGGGACAGGCGATTCCGAAAGGAAAAAAAATGGAGTCGATCGTGCACAGATCGCGATTGAGACAGCCAAGCAATGCGGGCAAAACTGGCTGCCGCGCCTGCACATGCCGGGAAAACTCGCGGACTTTTTCGATGCTGTAGAGGCAGAGGCTGCCCTGAGCGATAGGCGAACGGACGTGTCGCCTGCGGAATCTCCAATGTCGCAGCCGTCATTCGAGACGCTTCCGGAGCTACAAAAAGATATTGTCCAATTCGATCTTCGCCTGATCGGATCGCTCCAGCCCGACGCCCAGCACTTGAAGAAAATCCTCGCGGATTATTCGAGCGAACACCAGCATCGCCCTCAGAGCGTATTGATGCTTATTGGTCCGGAAGGCGATTTCACACCTGCGGAACTTGCGCTCGCCCGCCGTCATGGGTGTCAACCCATTACACTTGGCCCGATTATTCTGCGAGTGGAAACCGCCGCGATTTATTGTCTGAGTGTTCTTTCCTACGAATTGCTAATGTAGCAGCGGCGACTTTCCTCGGCCGCAAAAGGGGATTTGCGCATAAGGACGCGCGCCTCTACCGCCCTCCGGCGAGTCTATTCAGCGATAGCTGCTTCAACGGCAGATTCCTTGGGAAGAGTCGGGACGGGGGCGGTTTCGTCTGGTGGGGACGGCTGAATTGAAACAATCAGAAATTGAGTCACGCCGTGATCGGTGTTCAGGGAGACAGATTCGCCAAGTTTGTGCCCCAGCAACGCCTGGCCGGTTGCCGTTTGATACGAAATAATGTGTCGCTCAGGCTCGCCGTCCCACGCGCCAAGAATGGTGTACGTTTCTTCTTTGTTTGTCTCCACGCTACGCAGCCTGATGATTGTGCCGATCGAAACACGAGATGTATCGACATCTTCAAATGAAGTTCCGCGCGCGTTGTGCAGCATTTGTTCGAGCTCGGCTTTGCGTCGCATAAGCACGCTTTGCATTTGCTTGGCCGCTTTGAATTCAAAATTCTCACTAAGATCGCCATACGATCTTGCGAGCGCGATTTCCCTGCTGTTCTCCGGAATTTTTACTTTCACGAGTTGCTCGTATTCCGCTTTGCGTTTTTCGAGGCTGCTCCAGGAAACGATTAACGGCATGGTCTTTTCCTGCGGTTGTGTGCCTATGATCATGCTCTCCAGTTCTGGATAAACTTTAACGATCCGTGCCAGAAGCGAGCGTTTCGTCAGCTCGTCAAACAGCGGGCTTAGTTGAAGCCGCCGCATCGCATCGCGCGCGACAGCGACATCGGTTTTTTTAAAGATGTCTCCAAGCAATTGTCGATCTTCAACCACCGCACGGTGCAACTTGCTGGCGCGGCCGGCGTTGCTGTGTTGTTCGCGTTCGAGCGTCGCGAAAATCGCGCCGAGCAATTCCGGTGTGATTAGTTCGCTCCAGCGCTCCCGTTCGTTACACAGCCAGGCAAGCATCTCGCTCGTGGCGGAATGTTCGCGAATGCTTCGTTCGAGCATTGTCCGAAGTTCAGCATGTTGTCCGGCCTCGCTCAATAGGCGCGGGATTTGTGCGACCATGCGACCGTGACTTCTTTGCATCAAATATAAGGCACGCTCCGTGCAGCGAGGCCCAAGCGCGGACGGTAGCGCTTGTAAAACTCTTTTCTCTTTTGCCGCCGGCAATTTGGGCAACACTGAGATCAGCCGCTTTTCTTCCTCGAGAATTAATTTCGAAAGCGTCAGACCGATGTGCGTGGTGTGCAGTGACGGAACGCGCCCGAGCAAATCGTCACGGGCAATGATAAGCTCGAAAGCGAGTTCGGGATGCATTTTCTGGTTGCGCACCGCCATGTTCTCGATCGTCGCGACGATCGGCTGCAGTTGTTTTTCAGGTTCCTCGAAGAGCTGGTGAAATTTAATGACCTGCTCGAGTGCCGCGATTTGCTCTTTTGGCTGCCGCGCCTTGTTGAAAGAAGCGATCAATTCGTCCGTATGCGATAAACCGTCGCTGCGCAGTTGAATTGGCTCCGTCTTTTTCGCGGGAATCGAAAAAGCGCCGCTCGCTTTGAGTAACTTCTTTGTCGATTCCCACCAGCGTTTCCATTCCCCTTCGGTCAAAACATCTCCGACCAGCCATTCACCGATCTGCGCCATGGTCGCTTGTCCACCGAGACTTTCTATAATATTTTGCACCAGGGCCGCTGGCTCTTCCCTCGCGAGTGTCTTGATCGAAGTCAGATCGTTCGCTTTGCGTGCGAGAAAATGTTCCTGCGCGAGGGGCGTAAGATTTTCTGCTGCGTACTGGACCTGCATGGGATGGGACTTCTTGCTTGCAAAATCGATCACAATCTGATTGAGAAGCAGGTTCCATTCGGTCACGCGACCGAACCCCCAACTCTTGTGCGAACAAAACGTGCCCGGCTTCAACTTTCCGAGCTGCTCCGCGGCTTTTGCCGTAAGTTTTCCCGATTCAACAAGTTTTTGCGCTTCAGCATCCATTTTCAGGGGTTGCACAAAGTACGATGAACGCTTCAGATGGCGAGGAAAAAGTCTGGACCTATGCGTCGCATCCTCTGGCGGGGCGGAGCGAACCCGGCCGATGCGCCTGCAATTTGCGATTGCCGCGAGCCGCACGGCATGAAAATCTCGCGCCGTGACAACCAGCATTTGGTTTTGGATCGCCTTTCACATTGGCGTCTTCATCGCGCTGATTGTCGATCTTGTCAGTTTCAAACACCGCGGGCGGGAATTGAGCATGCGTGCTGCGGCGCAGCGAAGCGTTCTGTGGATAATCCTGTCACTTTGTTTCAGTCTGGTCGTCTGGCGTTTGAAGGGCCCGCAACACGGAGTCGATTTTCTCACGGGTTACCTCGTCGAGTACTCATTAAGCGTCGACAACATCTTTGTTTTCGTATTGATTTTTGCTTATTTCCGCGTGCCGTCGCTGGCACAGCATCGCGCGCTGGTGTGGGGAATCATCGGCGCGCTGGTCATGCGCGGAGTTGTGATCTTGTGCGGCATCGCGCTGGTGCGGCGGTTTCATTTTATCCTCTACCTGTTCGGGGTGTTCCTGCTGATCACCGCGCTGCGAATGTTTTTCAGCGAACATCCGCGGCGCGATTTCGGGGAAAGTTGGGTGATGCGGCTATGCCGCCGCATATTTCCGATCACGCAGGAATTCTATGGGGAGCACTTCAAAGCGCGCGTGGATGGCCGATGGATGCTCACGCCGCTGGCCCTGGCATTGATCGTCATCGACATCATGGATCTCATCTTCGCGGTCGATTCAATTCCAGCAGTGTTCGCCATCACGCAGGACCCATTTATTGTCTATACCTCGAACATTTGTGCGATCATCGGCTTGCGATCGCTCTACTTTCTGTTGGCGCACCTAATGGACCGTTTCGTCTACCTGCAAACGGGACTCGCGGTCATCCTCGGCTTTATCGGGGTTAAAATGATTATTGCGGACTATTACCCGATTTCCAACTGGGTTTCGCTGGGAGTTATAGTGTTTGTCCTCGCGGTGACGATCACGGTTTCGATGATCGCAACGCAAAACCGTGCCAGGGCCCAGAATCGAAAATAAAATGTTGTTGCATTTGCTGGTCGAAATCATTTAACTGTTTGGGAGTCCCATGAAAACCCTCCTTGCCCTTGCAGTAATGGCCGGTTTTGCCGGCAGTGCCTTCGCCGATATTCAAGACCCGCCGTCGAATGATTATGGTCCGACGCGCAAACTCGGCCGCGGTTTCTCGAATTTTTTCCTCGCCCCGGCGGAGGTTTTTGTGACGGTGACGACCATCAACACGTACGACGGAAATTCTGCAGCCGCTGGATACGGTGTCTGGCGTGGCGTAGGCCGCTCGGCCGCCAGGCACGTGGCTGGCCTGCTTGAGATACTGACGTTTCCCTTTCCCGCATGGCGAGAAAGCTATTACCCGATACTTCCGCCAGATATTCCATACATTCACGCCGGCTATTCGGAGTTTCCGCCCGAACTGGGTTGGGAATCGAAGTATCCCTACGTGCGCGATTATTGATCGCTCAGGATCGGGATCGACGAGCTGATCTGGCGTGACCTCCCTAACCTGGGCTAAAAGTTGACGCCACGCGAGAGCGGCGTAGAGATAGAACGACCGCGCTGAGTCGGTCAGGCGATGCAATCGCGACGTTTTTCCGCGTTGCCGGTCATCGGCATTGTAACGATTGTCTATTTCATTGCCGGCAAGCTCGGACTGAGTTTGGCATTTCTGTACGCCAGTGCATCGCCGGTATGGCCGCCAGCAGGAATTGCACTTGCCGTGTTGCTCCTGCTCGGTTACCGCATCTGGCCGGCTATCTTTGTCGGTGCGTTTTTGGTGAACGCCACGACCGCAGGCAACCTCGCCAGCTCGCTTGCCATCGCCGCTGGCAACACGCTCGAAGCCGTCTGCGGCGCCTGGCTGGTAAATCGGTTTGCCGGCGGCACAAGTGTTTTTGACCGGCCGCAAGGAGTTTTCAAATTCGCAGTCGCAGCAGCCGTCAGCACCATTATCAGTCCCTTTTTTGGTGTAACGAGTCTTGCACTTGGTGGTTTTGCCGATTGGGCGAATTATGGCGCGATTTGGCTGACGTGGTGGCTGGGAGACACAACGGGCGATCTTCTGATCGCTCCATTGATTATTCTCTGGAGCGTTGCATCAAAACGGCGGTGGAACAACAGCCAAGCCGTTGAAGTAGGCGTCCTCCTGCTGCTGTTGTTCGTCCTCAGCGAAGCGGTCTTCGGCGGCTGGCTTGCAATTTCGGCCAGGAATTATCCAATCGCGTTCATTTGCGGACCGATTGTCATTTGGACAGCATTCCGCTTTACACAGCGCGAAACGGCCACGGGTATTTTCATTCTCTCGGCGATCGCAATCTGGGGCACGCTGCACGGCTTCGGACCGTTCGTGAGGGAAACGGAGAACCAGTCCCTTCTCGCTCTGCAGTCCTGGGCAGCTGTGCTCACCATCACGGCGATGGCGCTTTCCGCTGGCATGGCGGAACGGCAGCGGGCCGAGGAGGCGCTCCAGCAACAAAAGGCAGTCATCGAAACGGCCAACCGGACCAAGGATCAGTTCCTGGCCATGCTTTCACACGAATTGCGCACACCGCTGACGCCGGTCATTTCCGCATTGGAGGGGCTCGAGACGGAACCGTTCCCGTCGATGCGCATCTCGCGATCTCAAACGTAGTCGAAATTTGCCGCGCGGAAGCGGATTCCAAAAAACTTCACGTCCATCTCAACCTTCGGGCGGACACCCACAACGTGGCGGCCGACGCGGCGAAGTTTCAGCAAATCATTTGGAACCTACTTAAGAACGCGATCAAGTTCACGCCCGAAGAGGGAGAGATCGCCATCTCCTCTTTAAACCCGTCGCCGGAAGTTCTGACGATCAGCATGCGCGACACCGGCATCGGCATGGACCCGGAAGTCATGCAGCGTATTTTCGACCCCTTCGAGCAGGGAAACCGCTCACTCGAGCGTCGCTTTGGCGGTTTGGGACTGGGCTTGGCCATTTCAAAATCTCTCGCGCAGGCGCATGGTGGGACCCTCACTGCCAAAAGCGACGGGCGCGATCGCGGTTCAACATTCCTGTTGTCGATGCAAACTGTCTCACCGGCTGAAACACTGACCGCCCCTGTCAGAACGAGAGGTGAGACTTCGCGGCAAGGTTTGAAAATTCTACTCGTCGACGACCATCAAGATACATGCGCCGCTCTGGAAAAATTACTCGTTCGTCGTGGGTATCTTGTGGCAGCGACCCACAATATGCGCTCGGCGATGGAGGCCGCGGTGCGAAATAAGTTCGATCTCCTCATTAGCGATGTAGCGCTGCCAGATGGCACTGGCATGGAACTGATGATGCAGTTACGCGCCATTTCCAATATTCCGGGAATCGCCATCAGCGGATTCGGTAACAACGGCGACATCGAGAGAAGTTTGCAGGCAGGTTTTTCCGAGCACCTGATCAAACCGGTAAGGCTCGACACGCTCCAAGCCGCGATTGAGCAGGCACTCCAAGGAGCGGCGATTTCCTAGCCGCCGGGCGAACTTGTAACCGCTTCGCTGTGCGAAGCGCGGCGCTGACGCGGTTGACAGCCGCGATATTGCGTCGCCCGCAGGGCGACGGCTACAGTTAAACGTTTGCGCACGATCGATCTAAAAATCCAAGACATCGCTTTTGGCGGAAAAGGCGTCGGGCGAGAGCAAGGCAAAGCCGTCTTTGTTCCCTACACAATCGAAGGCGAGACCGTTTCGGTTGAGATCGTTCGCGAGAAAAAACAATTCGCGGCGGCTGAGCTTGTCGACGTTAAAGAAAGCTCACCGGATCGCGTTTCGCCGGACTGCCCCTACTTTGGCCGATGCGGTGGCTGTGCGTATCAACACATCAATTACGAACATCAGCTCGCAATCAAATGGCGGCAGGTGCGCGATATTCTGCAACGCATTGGCAAACTAAAGGATATTCCGATGCGACCGATCATCCCATCGCAGGAACAGTACGGATATCGCAATCGCATCACCGTCCATGCGCTGGATGGAATGATCGGATTTTTCCGGCGCGATTCGCATCGGTTGATCGACATTGAGCGTTGCCCAATTTCGCGCGACGAAGTTAATCGCGCATTAGCGGAATTGCGAACCCAACGTGTGCGTGATGGACATTATACACTGCGCGCCTCATCGCGTTCGCGGGTCTTTTCGCAGACGAACGACGCCGTCGCAATCGCACTGCGCGATTTGGTCGACAACCTGGTTGCGCCAGATCAGCAACTGTTAATCGATGCCTATTGCGGCGCTGGATTTTTTACGAAGGCGCTGCTCGATAAATTCGAGCGCGTAATCGGCATCGATTGGGATCGATTTGCCATCGAGGCGGCGAGAAAGAACGCCACTGTGAAAGAAACTTATATTGCGGGCGATGTTGACATTGAGCTTGGGCGGATTTTGAAAGAGGGCGCTGTAGTGGCGGGTGTGTCAGCCGCAATTTCTCCCTCCGCGGGCGGCACGCCCGCCACTACAGTGATTGTCGATCCTTCGGCGACGGGCCTCATGCCGAAAACCCGCGAAGCAATTGTCGATCTTGCTCCGGCAACGTTGATTTACGTTTCTTGCAATCCAGCCACGCTGGCGCGCGATTTGAAGGAATTGCAGAACAAATTCACGATCAATTCGGTAACGCCGCTCGATATGTTTCCGCAAAACGCTGAGATCGAAGTCGCGGTACACCTGCAAGCGACATCATTCGCGAATTGAGAGAAAGGGCTTGTCACCGGTTGAGCCCGCGATGAAGAGTCAACGCCAAGCGAGATGGCCGACTTAATTGTTACTGAGACCGCGGG
>QHOM01000009.1 GCA_003218785.1 Verrucomicrobiota bacterium | reverse complement strand
GCCACCAGATTCGCACCGTGGGCCGCGAGGGCGGGACCGAGGTTGGACCGCTCCCATCCGGTCAGCCACAACGCATCGTGCGGTGTCTTGGGATCGGGGCGCCCTACCATTTCAAATTCCAGGTTCGCCGCGATCTCCTTTAGAGGCATTGGCGGATGCTCGCGAAAATAAATCGACCCCAGCCCACCCGCCTCCTCGCTCCCGAACAGGGCAAAAACCACTGTCCGGCGGGGTCGCGTCCCGGCACCGAGGATGCGCGCCAGTTCCAGAACGGCCGTTGTGCCGGAGGCATCGTCATCGGCGCCGTTGTAGACATTGTCTCCGCTCACTGCCGGACCAATACCCAAGTGATCCAGATGCGCGGACAGCAGGATAGCGCTCTTGCGTGGATCACGACCGCGGAGCACGCCCACCACATTCCACGTGAAGCCCTTTTCCGGCGCGGCAGCATGACCTTCAAAACGCAACAAGGTTCCGTCCTGCAGTTCCTTCAGCACCGCCTCGGCTTGCTCGTTCACTACAACCACGTTGAAATTTCCGCCCAACTCGCTTTCGGTTGTGCCTTCCAATTGGAAAGGCAGCGCTGGCAACTTCTTCGCGTCCTCTTCCCAGTGCTCACGTCTTTCCGGCGATACCGGAATTAGCACGGCTGTCGCCCCTGCGGAAATCACACGCAATATCGTGCTCTGCAACTTGCTTCGGTCCGTGGTGGGAAGGAACTTGGGTATCAAAAAAACGATTGCTCCCGGTTGCACTTTCGCCTCGCCAATGTCGGCGGCCGCAATCTTCTGCAACGGACCGGAGAACTCCGGCTGCGAAAGATAGCGCACCAGCATTTCCTTGCCATGCGTCCAGGTGATCTCCTGCGCCGAGGCGCCATCGCCCGGCGTCGTGAATTTCATCTGAGGTGGCGCGCTCAGCGAACGCCGCAGGATCGGTGCTCGCTGGATATAGCCGCCTTCGTCGGCCGCCGGCTCGATTCCATACTGGCGTAGTTCGGAAGCGATGTAGGTTGCGGCAACCAACTCGTCGTGAGTGCCGCTACCCCGGCCTTGCAAAGCATCGCTCGCCAGAAATTCCATATGTGCGCGGATGCACACTGCACAAATTCTCAATGTGGGCCGCGCCGCAGCTGCCGGATGCTCAGTCGTACTCTGCGTTTTGCTGTCTGCCGGTTGCGTGCTCGGCGACTGGGCAAGAACAGCAGGTTCCAGAGTGGCGACAAGCAAGACAAGAACCACCCGGAAAGCGAGATGTTTTCTCATCGAGATAGATGCCGTCCGAGATTAACAGATTAGGATAGAGTTAACCCACGAGTAGAGATGTTGCTTGCAACGTCTCCGGAATGCCGGAAGACCCAAGCCAGACGCCCACACTCTCGCCTTCCACCTGCGACCTGCTACCTGAAGCCGGAAGTCCTAAGACCCAAGCCCTAAGACCAATGACTATGACCATCGACTGAATGATTCTCTGCTACAATTTCTTTACATTCTTTAGGTGAAGTTTTCATTGCGACGCAGCGTGACAGAGTGAAGAATTCCTGCAAGTCACGAAATTGAATTCGTTAAGCATAGGGAAACATTTCTCAATTGCGGCTGTCTGTTCGGGCGGATCCCCTACGAAGGCTTTCTAAATATGCCGATTGCCAAGCCGAAACTGCTGTTTTGTCTAATCACCAGCCTCTTTTGTCTAACCTTCGGGGTCGGGTGCCGTGGCTTCTTCGTGAATCCGACCCTTACCACGATTACGGTCGGGCCTGCCACACCTTCGGTTCAACAGGGCAGCACATTGCAGATGACCGCGACGGGAACCTTCGACGACGGCAGCAAGAAGACGCTGACCGGTAACGTCACCTGGAGCACTTCAGACGTCGCCACGGCCACCGTAAGCAGCTCGGGAGTAGTGACGGGTGTGGCGCCAGGCACGGCAACTATTACCGCTACTTCGGGCACAGTCAGCGGCTCTACTACGGTTACGGTCACGGTCGCCAACCTGGTCTCTATTGCGGTTAGTCCCACGAATCCCAGCATTAAGCAAGGCGCAACTCAGCAGTTTACTGCGATCGGTACAATCCAGGGCGGGGGAACGGTGGACCTCACCACGTCGGCCACTTGGAATTCATCCAATCCCACCGCGGCGACAATTGACGCTAACGGTTTGGCAACGGCGCAGTCCGTCACCGTAACCCAAACCACGAACATCACGGCGACTTCGGGCAGCATTGTGAGCACTGCGGCGGTTCTGACTGTCAATCCTTAACGGGAGAGCCGGCCTCCATGCCTGACATCCGCCGCATCGGCATTTGCACCGGAGGCGGCGATGCCCCTGGCCTCAATGCCGTCATCCGTGCCGCGGTCAAAGCTGCGATCCTCAAGTATAAGTGGAAAGTCATTGGCATTTCTGACGGCTTCGACGGTCTGATCTGGCCGGAGAAATCGCGCGAGCTTAAACTCAAAGACGTCAGCGGCATCCTGCCTCGTGGCGGCACCATCCTCGGCACCACCAACCGCGGCAATCCCTTCCACTACAAGATGGTCGAGAATGGCAAGGAAGTCACGCGCGACATCTCCGATCAAGTGATCGCCAATGCCCTCAAGCTCGGAATCGATGCCGTCATCACCATCGGCGGTGATGGCTCACAGAAGATTGCGCTCGACCTTTTCCAGAAGGGCATGAACATCGTCGGCGTTCCCAAGACCATCGACAACGATCTCTCTGCCACCGAAGTCACCTTCGGCTTCGATACCGCGCTGCACACAGCCACCGACGCGGTCGACAAAATCCATACCACAGCAGAATCACACCACCGAATCATGGTGGTTGAAGTTATGGGGCGCGACGCGGGCTGGATCGCGCTCGAGGCAGGCATTGCCGGGGGCGCACACGTCATCCTCATCCCCGAGATTCCCTTCACCCTCGAGAATATCTGCAAATACGTGAGCGAGCGGGAAGACTACGGCAAACGTTTCACTATTGTCGTGGTCGCCGAAGGCATCCAGTTGCCCCCGGAATTGAAGGAGAATCGCCGTGCCGGATCAGTCGGCAATCTGGTCGGCAATGCCATCGCGCTGCGTGCTCACAAAGAAGTGCGGGTGAGCGTGTTGGGACATATCCAGCGGGGTGGATCGCCTACACCCTTCGATCGCATCCTGGCCACACGCTTCGGAGTAGCCGCCGTGGACCTGATCGCCGCGGGCGGCTTCGGCAAAATGGTCTGTTTGCAGCAGGAGTGCATCCGCGCAGTAGATATCGCGCAAGCGGTCGGCCGGTTGAAGACGGTCGATCCTCAAGGCGAAATCGTCCGCGCCGCTCGCGCGATCGGCATTTGCTTCGGCGATTAGCCAGCATGTAGCGGGTCAATTGGACACGGCGGTATCAATAGAGACCGCATTACACCCTTACGAACAATAAAGAGCCTGGCTTACTCGTCCTCCAATATCACATAGGATTGAGCTCGGTGGTTCCCCTCTGCCGGCCTCTAACGCGCGATTAAGTGCCACTGCGTCCAGCACCACGTCGTGCACTTCGAAAATAGGCGGCTAAGCGCGGCAGAGTTCGGAAATGAGGGTTTCCCTTCGATCAAGCGCCATTCGGTCGATGCGCTCGAGGACAAGAGCGTATCCAGTGAAGGAGAGCACGGAGAGCGCCAAGAAGACGGGCGTCGCAAGCCAAAAACTTCCATAGTGGCGTGCAAGTAAAAAAACGATTGTGCCCAGACCGACGATCCCAAACTGGATCCCGAAGCTGGCCAGGACGGTTGTCCGCGATGCGCGCTGGCGCCCAAATGTCCCCCAGTCTAGTTTCTTTGGTGAATAAATTGAGAGCAGATTGCCCAGCGCGAGGTTTGCGGGTGCGGCAAAGAGAATTCCTGCGAGCGTCGCAATTGTAACGTCGGCTGCGGGCGGCCGGTACATCATGCACACCGCGAGCCAGACAAGAACCGTCTCCAGTGTGAAGGCGGCAACATGTGCGAGGTTTTTTGCCAAGACAATTTTCCGGAAGCGCACGG
>QHOM01000077.1 GCA_003218785.1 Verrucomicrobiota bacterium | reverse complement strand
TATCTGGCTTGCATCGGACCAATTGCGCTCGCTTCGGCGGGTGTGGCCAATCTGGCCAACGCGTTTAAGCGGAGTCGCCCCTTGGTTTTGAGTGCGGCGGTGTGTGTTGTTGCAACCTTGGCGGCACTGACTTGGCGGCAAAGCGCGATGTATGGCGACATCGAAACGCTCTGGCGGACGACGCTGGCCAGAAATCCCGATTGCTGGATGGCGTACAATAACCTGGGAATTGTGCTTTTCCAGAAAGGCGAAATTGACGAGGCAATCGCCAATTACCGGACAACTTTGGAAATGCAGCCGGATTTTTGGGATGCGAATTACAATCTCGGCAGTGCGCTTCTCCAAAAAGGCGAAGTGGACGAGGCAATCGCTTATTGCAGCAGAGCCGTAGCGAGCGAGCCAAATGATCCAGATGCCCAAGTGGCTCTCGGCAACGCTCTTGTTCAAAAGGAACGAATCGACGACGCGATCGTTCATTACCAACGGGCGGTGGCAATAAGGCCCGATTACTTCATTGCCCGCTACAGTCTTGGCCACGCTCTTCTTAAAAAAGGCGAAATCGACGCTGCAATCTCTCATTGCCGGGCTGCCTTATTGATCCAGCCTGAAAATCCAGATGCTCACACGACGCTGGCCGTCGCCCTTGATGAAAGAGGTCAAACGGCGGAGGCCATCACGCACTACAAAAACGCCCTGGAGATTTCTCCGCGATCTATCTCTGCTGCGAACAATCTGGCCTGGCTGTTGGCAACTTCTTCTACCGCGTCATTACGAAACGGCGACAAAGCCCTGGAGCTAGCAAGGCAAGCCAATCAACTCTCAGGCGGTGCCAACCCGCTTGTGCTCGGCACGTTGGCCGCAGCGTACGCTGAGACCCGGCAATTTGAAAGAGCGATCGAGATCGCGCAGGCAGCCTCGCAGTTAGCAAAGATGCAGGGTGAGAGTGCCTTGGTCGCGAGGCTCCAGCAAGAAACCGAACTTTATGAGATGAGCTTGCCTTACCGAGAAGCGCCGAAGTAGGGACGCTTACCAGCTTGCGAGTCTTCAAAGCTCGTCGCGAAGGATTTCAAAAACAATTGTGCTATCGATTACCCCTTGCAATGCCTCCGTCCCGGGTCCGCTGCCAAACCCAATGACGTCTTCAACGGTGCCCAACGCGGATTTCGTGTAGAACGCCGCCGGCTCCGGCTGTTCTGCTCTCGGTTGTTCGCCTTGATTTCCGTTCAGCTTGCCCGGTATTTTAGCCGCTCCATACGATCTTGCACCATGCGGACCGGTCGCCCAGGTAATCCATGGCTGTCCCGCGGAATTAAATCCGAGCAGGGCGATTCCGCTGTCTTTGCGAAATGGAAACCCATTCAAGCTCAGCCCGCCGATCGCGGCGTCACCGCAGACAATGATTGTCGATTTCGGCCCCGCGAAATTTCGTGCAACGGCAACTGCGCGATCCAATTCGACCGTTTGGCTGAACGTCCTTTCCCCGTTGTTTTCCTGTGCCGCTTTGCCCATTAGTCCTGCATCGACCACCAGCAAGTATCCGCCAGCGTTGTATTGAAGTAATTCGATCGCTCGCCGCACCATATCCGAAAGACTCGGTTGCTGGCTTCGCTCTTCAACTTGGTTGGCAAACGCGAGTTCCACATTGTTAAAAGCGCCGAAAAGTTTCGGCCGGCGCCATGCGGGAACCGCTTCCAACTCGGCACGAGTTCGAACGATATCGAACCCGTTGCCACGGAGTTCGAGTAAAAGATCGCGCCCGTCCTGTCTTTCCCCGCCCTTTGTGGTGGGAAGAAATTGCGCCATCCCGCCACCCATCGCAATGTCGATCTTTCCTCCATCAACAAACTCTGCTGCAATCTTTTCGACATCATTCGGATCGACCGGATGTGCGTAAAACGCCGCACAGGTTGGATCGGTCAGTTTCGCATCTGTCACTAAACCGGTGGCTCGTCCATATTCCCGCGCGAATTCAACGATGCTCGTGATAGACTTCCCATCGGCGTTGAGCGCGATAGCGCGATTGTTTACTTTCACGCCGGTCGCAATTGCAGTTGCAGCGGCAGCCTGATCCGGAGCGGCGAAATCTTTCGAGCAGTTCGTCACCAAAGCGACATGAGGCATCGAATCCAGACTCAGACGCGTGGCAGCCCCGCCGACATACGCTCGCGTCGGCGCAAGCCGCCCGGGCGCAAGGCCCTCTCCAATGAACAAGACAATCCCGAAAGGTTTCCGAATGACCCAGTGTTGAAAATAAAGAACGCCAAGCCCGGCGAAGACAAGCAGGCAGAAAAGCGCCAGCAACTGATTGCGCCACTTCACGAGGCCGATGTAGGCGCGCCTCCCTTGCCTTGTCAACGAAAGAACCGCTTGTCGATCTTCTCAATCGTCGCCAAAGTGCGACCAATATGGCTGGTCCGGTCATGCTCATTGTTCGCGACGGCTGGGGCATCAATCCCCGTGGTCAGAATAAGCGCAAAGAAAACGGAGACGCAACGCTCCTGGCCCGAACACCGTTTCACGACAAACTTTACCGTGATTATCCAAGCGCCAAATTAAGCGCCAGTGGGACCGACGTCGGCCTGCCTGATGGACAGATGGGCAACTCGGAAGTCGGCCATCTTAACTTGGGAGCCGGCAGGATTGTTTATCAAGACCTGACGCGCATCAACGAGGCGATCGCGGCGGGCGAACTGGCGCACAATCGGGTATTGAAGCAAACGTTCGCCGACGTACGCGGTCATCGGCTTCATCTGCTCGGACTAGTCTCCGACGGTGGCGTTCACAGCCACTACTCACACATGGTCGCGTTGGCGAATGCAGCTCAGGAAGCAGGCGTTAGAGAAATCTTCGTCCACGCCTTCACCGATGGACGGGATACGTCACCAACCGGTGGTGCCGCATACTTGAAAACCTGCGAAAAGGAACTCCGAAAAAGCGGCAGCCAGATCGTCACAGTTGTAGGGCGTTACTTCGCGATGGATCGCGATCGCCGTTGGGATCGGACGAAGAAAGCCTGGGACGCAATCGTTCTCGGTCGCGGGGAAATCTGCAAGTCATCACCCTCCGCAGAGGTGGATCGACAATACTCGCTTGGCAAGACGGACGAATTCATGCTGCCGCTGATCTTTTCTTACCCAAATGAGCAGCGCGTCCGTGACGGCGATTCTGTTTTATTTTTTAATTTTCGCGCCGATCGCGCGAGACAATTGTCTCAAGCCTTTCTGGTGAAGGACTTCGATGGTTTCGATCGCGAAGTGTGGCCGCAAGTTCATTTCGTCACTCTTACGCAATACGATGTCACTTATTCTTCCCCGTTCATTTTTGAGCCAGCCGAGCTCGCGCACATTTTGGGCGAAGTCGTGAGCGCGGCTGGCAAATCGCAACTGCGCATCGCCGAGACGGAAAAATATGCGCACGTGACGTACTTTTTTAACGGCGGAATCGAGCGCCCTTTCCCGTGCGAAGACCGCAAACTTGTACCTTCGCCCAAAGTCGCGACCTACGATCTTCAACCGGAAATGAGCGCGCGCGAAGTGACCGACCAGGTCCTCGCGCGCATGGCGAATTATGATTTGATCATTCTTAACTTTGCCAATCCAGACATGGTCGGGCACACCGGCGTTGTCGATGCGGGAATCAAAGCCGTGGAGACCGTGGACGAATGTATCGCCCGCATCATCCCGAAGCTTCTCGATCTCGGCGGCAAATGTATCGTCACGGCCGACCACGGAAATTGCGAGCAGATGCGCAATTCTGACGGCTCGCCGAACACGGCGCACACCACCAACCTTGTGCATTTCATTTATGTGGCGAAAGACGCGGCACAGTTTCGCTGCGAAGACGGGATTCTCGCCGATGTCGCGCCCACGCTTTTGTTTCTACTCGGCCTGCCGCAGCCGCAAGAGATGACCGGGCACAACCTGCTCATTTCGGTTTCGCAGAAAACGCCGACCAGTTAGAAAAATCGACACTGTTCGGCGGGTATGTCGTCGAATGTGATTTCCAGTTGTCGATTCAGCACTCGCGTTCCAGCAGCGGCGATTCGGTGCAAAAAACGAACGCGGTTTTCGGCGGTTGTTTCGTGCCAGATCGGTTTGCGCATGAGCGCGAGCGTCCCACCCGATTCCACAAGAGCGCCCCATCCGATCGGGATCTCCGAATCACGAAATAACTCGCTGGGCAGAACAAGGAAAAATAAATTCGCGCAGCGATAGCGAATCAGTTTGTCGAACTTAGTGCAGTCGTAGAGACGATTTTGCAGCGCATTCAGCTCGCGCAACACGCGCGCGTACCCCCGGTGACCAATCGCCGTGAAGTCATGCGAATCGAATTCCGGGAAGAGCGAATCGGTAATCCGCAAATTCGGATAATGCACGCGTGAGCACGTTTCGAGAATTCGGCGGCGTTGGCAGATCGCTTCGAGGCGGTGGCGTGCGACCTTACTATGGCAATTATCTCGTCGCAAATCGCATAGCGCCTGCTTGCATTCAAAGATCGCCGTCGATCCAATCTTTTTTGGTTGCGGTCGATAAGCAGCCACATCGGCACGATATCGGCATTGAGGCAACCGCGCTTCCATCGCGCAAGCGGAATAGCCGTGCGCTTGAGCCCAAAGAAAAGCAAGACGCTTCAGCCGGGTGTGCCTCGCGGTTTCACCATGGGTTTTACTCACTCCCGCACCCATTTCGCGAGCTCGCGCGCCCAATACGTAATGATGACATCCGCACCGGCGCGTTTCAGCGCAGTCATGATCTCGAGAACAGCAGCGCGTTCATCGACAACGCCTTTTTCGGCGGCCGCTTTGATCATCGCATACTCACCGCTCACATGATAAACGGCGGTCGGTTTGCCAAAGCGCTCATGCACCCTCCAGAGGATGTCGATGTACGGTAGAGCTGGTTTCACCATCACGATGTCCGCTCCTTCTTCGATATCCAACGCCACTTCGCGCAGTGCTTCATCTGCGTTGGCGTAATCCATTTGGTAAGATCGACGATCGCCAAATTGCGGTGGACTCTCCGCAGCCTCGCGAAAGGGACCATAAAAAGCTGACGCAAATTTAGCCGCATAACTCATAATCCCGGTTTGATCAAAGCCGCCGGCATCGAGCGCTTCTCGAATAGCGCCGATGCGACCATCCATCATGTCGCTAGGCGCCACCATGTCCACGCCCGCTGCCGCGTGAGAGAGTGCAGTTTTGACGAGAAGCTCAACGGTCTCATCGTTGAGAACTTGGAAATGGTCCCCGTCGATGCGCGTGACACCGCAGTGGCCGTGGCTCATGTATTCGCACAAGCAGACGTCGGTGATCGTGACGAGGTCGGGGCATTTTGATTTGATAGCCCGCAACGTTTTTTGGACGATTCCGTTTTCCGCATAAGCGCCGCTTGCCTGTACGTCTTTGTGTTTTGGAATGCCGAAAAGTAGAACAGCTTGCAGCCCCAGATCCTGAACGCGCCGCGCTTCATCAACAATCTCCTTCACAGAGAGCTGAAAAACCCCTGGCATGCTGCCGACCGCGCGACGCTGCTCCAATTTCTCGCTCACAAACAGCGGGAGAATAAAATCGTGGCCGCTTAATTGTGTCTCGCGGACGAGGTTTCGCAGAGCAGGGGAACGCCGTAGACGGCGCGGGCGATGCACCAATTTTCTCACTAATCAAGAGTACCCGGTGGACGGAGGCGTCGCAAGCTCGCCGCAGAACGACTGTCGCCACGGCGACCAGGCTTGACGCGGTCGCACAGGAATGCTGCGTTGGAAAGCGGAGTGTCCTTCGCGTTGAGGCAAACGTCCATGCTTCTTATGAAAACCTGGCATCGTGCCGCTTTGATCGTTGTCTGCGTTGGATTACCTGTTGCATTTCTCGCTTGGCTGGGCGTGCGCGATCCTGGCATCAACTTTCTTTCGCGCGACGCGCGCGCCGAATGGATTCTGTTCCCATCCGCTGTGCAGGCGCGCGCCCATAGCATTGTTAGTCTGGACACTCTTTTTCGACGCGCCTTTACGCTGGATACGCGGCCACGTATGGCGCGACTGAATGTGAGGGCGGCCAAACGCATCGATTTAAAGATCAATGGCGTTCAAGTGCCACTCGGCGCAAAGAGCAATTGGAAGAACATTTCCACGGTTGACGTGCTCGTCTTACTGCGAGTTGGCACAAATACTATTGATGCAAGAGTCTTCAACGCCGATGCGCCCCCAGCCCTTTGGCTGAGTTTGTGCACAGACCACGTGACATTGCGCAGCGACCAGACGTGGGAAGCATCTTTTACTGGCTCTGCCTGGCGGAGTGCGGTGCCTGCCTCGGCACCAAGACTGCCGCGCGCTGGTAACCTTATCAGTGGCGAGCAAACTTTCGATTCCGCCGCAAAGGTTTGGCCAATCTGGCTGGCTTTCGGCGGGATCGCAGTCACTATCTGGTTAGCCGGAGGCTACTGGTTGAGTCGTTCGCCAAAGGTTGGCGCGATGACCTCTCGGGGATTATCGCGTTGGCAAGTATGTGCTCTGCTCCTCGTCGTCGCCAGCATTTGGATATGCCTATTCTGGAACAATGCCGGACTCTTACCGTTGCGTGTCGGTTTCGATTCGCAATCGCACCTTGAATACATCAGGTACATCGAGGAACGCCGGGCACTGCCTTTGCCGAACGAAGGTTATGAGATGTTTCAGCCGCCTCTCTATTATGTTTCTCGTTTTGCTGAGTTTGCGGCTCTTATTTCCGACTCAAATTGGGCCGCAGTTAATCGGACTCGTGCTCGCCGCTTTTTTGCCAATGCAACTTTACCTCGCCCATTTCGTGACGAACGAGACGCTGGCCGCAGCGTTGGCGGCGGCGGTTGTTTATCTCAGCCTCCGCTTGCTCCGGGTCGAGAATGGTTCGACCTCGGGATACGGGTTGCTTGGGTTCGTCCTCGGCGCTGCGATCCTGACCAAGACAACAGCGGTTTTGTTAATGCCAGCTCTTTTTGCAGCGCTGATCAGTAAACTGTTAATGCAGCGGGCAGCCGTGGCTACTTGGTTGCGGACACTCGGAGTGATGCAGGTAGTTTGCTTCGCCGTTTGCGGTTGGTACTACATCCGGATTTGGCTCCGTTTCGGCACCCCGTTCCTTGGAAATTGGGATCCGGCCGCCGGTTTTCCATGGTGGCAGGACCTAGGCTATCACACCCTCGCCGATTACTTCAGGTTTGGTCGCTCTCTTAGCGCGCCGCTTTTCAGCGGCGTGGCCGGATTCGGGGACGGCATCTATTCGACACTTTGGGGCGATGCCTTGTGCGCCGGCGTGTCGGATGTAAGTGCCAGGTTGCCATGGAATTACGATTTGATGGTGGCCGGCTACCTCCTAGCATTGGCGCCGACCGCAATGATTATCGTTGGCGCGACAGTTGCGTTTGGTCGCTGTGTTCGGAAACCTACGGCTAACGACTTTCTCTTGCTCGGTCTTTTCGGGGCAGTGACGCTCGGTCTGATTTTTATGACCCTAAAGGTGGCTTCTTATGCGCAAGTGAAAGCGTTTTATGGATTGTCGATGTTGGTGCCGCTCTGTTTTTTCTTCTCCTACTCAGAGTCTTTGGCTTGGCATCCGGTCAGCATACGAACACAAGTACGATGTAGCCGCTTCCGAAATCGCTAAGGCCGTTAATTCCGATCCTTCCAATGCAACAGCGCGGCGATTTTTGGCTTTGGTCTTGGATTACTTGAATAGTCCAACCGAAGCGCTCGAACAGGCTGAGCGAGCCGTAGAATTGAATCCGGCGGATAGCGCATGTCATGAGCAACTGGCTGAAATTGCGGCAAAACAAGACCTCGAGCGTGCGATTAGCGAGGCCCGCCGCGCTCTGGAGCTGGGGCCGGAAAACGCCTTTGCCTATTACGTGCTCGTAAATTGTCTTGTCCAATCGCAGCGGGATGAAGAGGCGATTGCGGCAGCGGCCGATGCGCTGACCATCTCTCCGTTTAGCGCTGAGACGCATTTCACTCTGGGTCTGGCTGTGGTGCGGAAAGGAGATTTGCTCAATGCTATCAATCAATTTGCCTATGCACTTTTACTTCGCCCCGATTGGACTGAGGCGCAGGCCAAACTTCGCGGGGCCCTTGTGTTGCTCGCGAACAGTGCAGAGGGACCAAGCCATCTTCAGGATGTGGTTTCGTTGGCGCCTGATTCATCCACCATCCTTAATGATTTGGCTTGGTTGCTGGCCACATCGCCTGATCCGGCGTTGCGCGACGGACAAAACGCGGTCCGTTTTGCAGAGCACGGGTGCGCGTTAACCGGCAGCAAGAATCCGACTCTTCTCAGCACATTAGCCGCGGCTTATGCCGAGGTCGGCAGATTCTCCGACGCGATCAACAAGGGTGAGGAAGCGCTTTCTTTGGCGCGCTCAGCCGGCAATGACGACATCGCGACGCTGAGTGAGAACTTATTGACTTCGTTTCGAGCCAATCGCCCTTATCGCGAGGAGCCTAAACTCTAATTGAATTCTGCCTCGCTGATATGCGCTCGTCCTTTGCTCATGACCCGAATGACCGATTATCTATTAGTCGATATCAGTAATTCGTACACGAAGCTGGCGTTTGCGTCTGCGACGCGGATTTCGGCTCCCGTGCGGATCGCGACGAGCAAGCTTTCAAGCAGTGTGGTTACGGGATTTTTGAGAAAGCAAAGGGTGCGAAAAGTGGTTGTTTCTTCGGTGGTGCCGAGAAAAAATCCTGCGATTTCAAAGGCTATCGGAAAACTGGAGGCGCTCTGGCTGGATTCGACGCTGAAACTGGGCGTGGGGATTGATTATCCCAAACCGAAATCGATTGGCGCGGACCGTCTGGCGAACGCCGCGGCAGTTACCGGTCTTTACGGATTTCCCGCTATCGTGGTGGATTTCGGCACGGCGGTGACTTTCGATATCGTTTCTGATCGCCGCACATACGTTGGCGGCGTGATCGCGCCGGGGCTGGAAGCGATGACCAATTTTCTTTATCAGCGAACGGCGCTCCTGCCGAAACTCTCTTTGAAAGAGCCGCGACGCGCAATCGGTAAATCGACAGTCGAGGCAATGTTATCCGGCGCCGTATTTGGTTATCGTGGGCTAGTCTGCGAAATCCTTGGGCGGATCAGAGCAGAGCAGTTTCCGCGCAAAAAAAAAGTTTACGTCGTAGCGACGGGCGGCTACGCGCAACTAATCGCAGGGCGGTTGCCGGAAATCGGTGTGGTTCGTCCGCACCTCACTCTGGAAGGACTGCGGATCGTCGCGAATTTGAATTGATTTTGAGCGGTTAAACCAATGGTGTTTTGGCGGGCATCCTCGCGACTGCAAGGTTCATGTCATTTGAAAAAGAGGTTTTCGAAAGGCGGAGGCGATTCAACGAGGCCGCCTTCGGTTTCCTGCCATGTCGAGCGAAGTCGAGAAATCTCTCTTTGTTAGCCAAACAGTAAGAGATTTTCTCGACTACGCTGCGCGTCGCTGGGAATGACAGAAGTTCGATGCCTGGCCCAACGTGGGGCTGTCGATCTGGTGCCCACGCCGATTTTTCCGAAGCGGGCTGAAAATCCACCTCGTTAAGTTCAACTTTGGACTTGCCAGGAGCGATGATCGACGCTTCAATCCCTACTTCATGAGAATGTGGAAGATCGTGGCCATCGCAGTGCTGGCGCTAACCTCCCTTGCAGCGGAAAATGTCGCTCCGACCAAATCAGAACTGGAAGAAATGTACAATAAAGCCTTCCGGGCGTTCGATGCGAACAATTTTCCAGAAGCGTTAAAGGAACTCGACGCGATCGATACCCGCCAACCCGATCTCGCCGCGTCGAAAAATTTGCGCGGCGTTATCCTGATGCGGCAGGGTAACTACGACAAAGGGGAAGCAGCATTGCTCGAAGCGGCCCGGATCGATCCCAAGTTTTGGAATGCGCGCTTCAACTTTGCGGAAATCCCATTTCTCAAGAAGGATTGGACGGAGGCTCGGAATCGTTTTCAGCAGCTGCTTTCCAGCAGTGGCCCCGATCTGGCAAGCGAAGCTTCGCAGCTTATTCAGTACAAGATCCTTTTGACTTACCTGCTGGAGGGAAAAGAGAACACGGTCGATTCTATCCTGGCCAAGTTGGAGCTTTCGTCTGACACGCCCGCTGTTGACTATGTGAAAGCAGCCGTGGCGCTCCAGCACAAGAATCAAAAGGAGGCAAAAGATTGGATGGGCGCAGCGGAGAAAAGTTTTTCGCTGCAACTGAACAAACTTTTCGCAGAATCACTGTACGAAGTCGGGTGGCTTGAAAAGCCAGCTGGCGAGGCGCGCCCTTCATTGCCGCTAATGACGGCTGCCGAGCGTGCGGAAAAAACGAAGGCCATGGCGCGTTCAAAATTCGAGCAGGCACAACAGGCGTTGCGGCAGCGCGATTTCGGCACAGCCCTCAAATTAATTGATGAAGCCGATCAGGCGGAGCCGAATCAGGCGGCAACGATTAATCTGCGTGGCGAGATTCTGATGCAGCAGGAGCAGTTTGAACAAGCCGAGGCCGCATTTAAGAAGGCAGCCAAGCTGGACCCGAAACTTCGCGAAGCACAATACAATCTGGCGCAAATTCCTTTTAAGAGGAAGGACTACGCAAAGGCGCGCGAGCGTTTCGAGACATTATATGAGCGAACGCCGGGAGGCGATAAAAACCAGGCGGCAGCGCTCATTAAATTCAAGATTTACCTGACGCTTTTGCTCGAAGGAAAAGAGAGCCGCGCGCACGCGATGATGGACGAGTTTCAATTTACCGGGGATACGCCTGCACTCTATTACGCTCAGGCGGCGTGGGAATTTAAACATAACAATCCGGAGAAGGCCGCTGATTGGACTGCTTCGGCTAATAAGATTTATTCGTCGCCACTCAACAGCGTTTTTGCTGACGCTTTTTACGACGTTGGTTGGATCCAAAGGCCGACAGCTTCGACGATGCCTCCCCCCGCGTTCGACACAGCCAATGTCGTTGCGTCCCAGGCAGAAGGCAGCCCAGCAGTTGAGCCGAGTCCTATTCCCGCTAGCGTTTTTGCTGCAAACAAGCAAGCAGAAATATCGAAAGGTGAACCCCTTGCTTCTTTGGCCCCCGCGGCGAGCCCACCGGTTGCTGGGGCGGAATCTGTGAGTGGGAGAGGACCGGCTCAACAGCCCTCTGTATCCAAGTCGAATGAGTCGACTGCGGCGGGATCAAGCGGTCAGCCACAAGAAGCGCCTACAACTGCGGTTTCGGGCTCGTCTTCTGGTGTAGGCTCGACAACTGTAGCGGCTTTGCCCGGTGAGGCGCCGGTCGCTTCATCTGCTCCTAAAGGACAAAATGATCAGTCAGCCGCGAGCCAGACAAATCCATCCGCAGCCCCTGTTGTCGCTACATCTCCCGCCACAACACTCGGGCCGGCCAAAATCTCACAGCCCGGCATTGTCGGGATAGCCAGTCGGCAAACGTGGCTTGTCGGTGGATTGCTGTTAGCCGGCATCTTTCTGCTAGCCTGGGTTGTCGTTCCCGAGCTTCGCCGCCACCGCTACACATTCAACATCCTGAGTTACTGGCAGACCAGGTTCGCCACCGGCCCCCGAACGCTTAAACCCAGCGCGGCACTAGCGCAAAAGGGCCATGCGCAGGGCAACAGCTTTTTTGGCGGGCCCCGCCAGGTTTCGCTACGATTAACAGCCTGGAAACCTTCGTTGCGGCGCAGCGGCTTGCCTCCCGCAAAATTGAGCGGTGCTTTTGATCAGCTGGCAGGTTTGGGAGGGGAAACGTCACAAACGCCCGCTTACAACAAAGGAGAATCCGATCGCGAATTGGCGTCGCTCACTGTGCAGGCCCTTGAGTCGTCTGTAGGACCAGTTGTCGAACAGACGGCGGAAATCTTGCGACCGAGTGAACCGGAGTTCTCGCTCGCTGAGCCGGCCGTTGAGTCGTCAGTAGGGCCGGTTGTGGAAGAAACGGCCAATGCCTCGCGGCGGGACGTTTCGCAGACACCTGAAGTAGCTGAGGTTTCGGCAATCAGTGAATTAAGCCGACCCTCTACAATAGCGCCCGAAACGCCGAGTGAAGTTTCCGAAGCGGCCGGGGAAGTCGCACTCTCCGCAGAGCTAGCGTCAGTAGGGCCTGAAATTAAACCGATCGGGCAATGGCAACCCCTGCCTTATGAAACGGCCTCGGCTGCGACTCAATCCCCCGTCGCCGAGACCGCGTCTGGTTTGCCAACTACCATTTTCACTGAGCCCGTATTTCCGCAAACAACCACACCTGCAAACATGCCTGAAACAACCCAAATCCCAACCGCTCAAGTAGACAAACGTCCATCCACCGCCGTGGCCAAACCGCAACCCGCTGCCACAATGCAGGCATCCGTGCAGATCACCTTCTCTTTCGAGATCGCAGCCATGCAGTTGACGTCGAGCTTTAGAATGGGTGTCCTAAAAGTGCGTCCCATATCCAAGCTTGTCACAATGCGGTTGCCTGCACCCCAGCAGCCTCAGCCCGCGTTGAATTTGCAGGTCAGTTTCGAAGTGGCAAAGATTCAGCCCGTCGGGGGAGCTCTTGGTACGATTCGGATGATTCCGTCTCAACAGCAGAGGCAAACTGCGACCGGCTCGCCGTCATTCGCCGTCGCGGGATTGCAAGTCGTCCCTAATTTCGAGACAGCGCCGGTCCAACTCACGCCGTCGCAGCAGGGCCGAGCCTCTGTTTTCATTACTGTCCCATTCCAAATCACGACGATCGAGTTTTCGCCGTCGCTTGAGATCGCATCGGTCGTCCTGAATTCGAATTCCAAGCAAGTTCTCGTTCAGTTGCCCGGCGCCGGACCAAGTCCAGCGGAGGGACCGCCTGTATTCGAAATTGCGAATTTGCAGCTCGCTGAACGCGGCGAGATCGGCATGATGCAGCTGAATCTGCTTGGCCAGAGCGCGAAGGAGACGTAACGAGCCCAGATTTACCAGACCACAAAGAGAGATTCTTGTAGCCGGTACCAGCCGAGCTACTTTCGCTCACTCGGCTTAAGCGCGTTTGGCCAATCCGCTTCGATTTAGCGAACACAGTTGCTTGGATAAAAACTGCCCGTCTCGACGGATCAATTTGCCGTCAAAATAAATTTCACCGCCGCCGCATTCTGGACGCTGGATGCTTACCATGTCCCAATGGACCTGGCTCCGGTTCCCGTTGTCGGCTTCTTCGTAAGCTTGTCCCGGAGTTAGATGAAACGAGCCCGCGATCTTCTCATCGAACAGGATGTCCCGCATCGGCTGCAAAACGCGAGGATTAAACCCAATGGAAAATTCGCCGACGTAACGCGCGCCTGGATCTGAATCGAGAATCTTGTTCAGTTTTTTTGTTTCGTTGCTTGTCGCATCGACAATCTTTCCGTTTTCGAACTCGAGACGGATGGTATCGAAACCGATGCCCTGATAAATACTCGGCGCGTTGAACGTCACATGACCCTCTACGGAATCTTTCACCGGGCAGCTAAAAACTTCGCCATCGGGAATATTGCGATCGCCACCACAGATCACGGCTGGAATTCCCTTGATACTGAAACGGAGGTCGGTCCCGGGGCCTTTGATCTCGACGCGGTCTGTCTTTTCCATCAACCGCTTAAGCGCTTTCATGCCGGGCTGGAGTTTGCGATAATCCAGCGTGCAGACTTCGAAATAAAAATCTTCAAACGCCTCCGTGCTCATTCCGGCAAGTTGTGCCATTGACGGTGTCGGCCAGCGCAAAACCACCCATTTCGTTTTTTTTACTCGCTCGTCCTGCACGGGGCGCATTTTCTTGGCGAGCAACTTCATCTTCTCCGGCGGCACGTCGGATAACTCCGTGATGTTGTTGCTGCCGCGCACAGCGATGTATGCATCCATTTTTTTCATCCGCGCCAGTTCATGGCTTGCCAAAAGATTCAACTGCCGATCGGATGCTTCGAGCGCAAGCGCGCGGTTGATTCGGGTGTGCTGAGTCTGCACAAAAGGGATGCCTCTCAATTTCTGCGCCGCTCGAATGAGTGCGATTGTCATTTCGTCCGGGATGTCGAATGCTTCGATCAACACGGTTTCGTTTCGTTTGAGCCGGATGGAATATTCCACAAGAAGTTTGGCGAGATTGTCCCAGCGAATATCGTGCATAAGACGGTTATAATTCCATCAGTCGCGTTAGATGCAACTGAGGTCGGCCCTAAGCAGCGCGGACAAATTTTGCAGCAAACGCGCCGTCAAAACGATCTCCAAACGGAAGCGAATACTTCTCTTCTTTCCAGTCGCAAGATCGACAAGTCGGCCAGAACGCACCGCACAGCTTCTTCGTTTTCTTCTGACTCGAGGCCACAAGTGCTGCCGTAAGACAGTTCGAGAGCAAACGCGCGATCTGACTGAGTAAGCTTCGCCTTCGCGAGAAATTCCGAGATGATGGGATCGGCAAAGCGTCCTTCGCTTCGCCACCTGCGCCGTGCCGCCAGCGCAATTCGGCGAGCACAGAGAGCTGCGCCACAGATCGTCGGCAAAGGGTTTATCCCGGCTTCACGCTGGCGCGCCCAATGGAATGATAATGAAACCCCAGGGTCCGCATCGTTTCAGGATCCAACAGGTTTCGTCCATCAAAGACGATCGGCGTCCTCATTTTTTCCTTCATCGCAGCCAGGTCGACATTAGCAAATTCGTTCCATTCCGTGGCGATGATCAGCGCTTCGGCATTGCTCACCGCCTCGAGAGCGGACGGAGCAAATTCGGCTGCGGCGACCGTTTTTACGGCGCGGGCCTTTTGTATTCCTTTCGGGTCATAGGCGACCACATGCGCTCCTTCGCGCAGCAGGTCTGCGACCAGCTCGATCGCAACAGACGAACGAACATCGTCTGTATCTGGCTTGAATGTGAGACCCCAGACCGCAATTCGTTTTTCCCGAAGAACCCACAGCGTTTCACGAATCGTTTTCAGAAAACGCTCTTTCTGGGCGGTGTTTATTCGTTGCACTTCCTTCAGCAGATTGAACGGAACACCGAGCCGTTCGCTGATCGTAATGAATGCAGCAATGTCTTTGGGAAAACACGAGCCGCCGTATCCAATCCCAGCATTAAGAAAATCACGGCCAATGCGATGATCCATTCCAATCCCGTCCGCGACTTTTTCGACATCGGCGCCGCTCGCCTCGCAAATCGCCGAGACCGCGTTGATGTATGAAATTTTCAGTGCGAGAAATGAGTTTGCGCAATGTTTGATAAGCTCGGCGCTGCTAATATCAGTCACAAGGATCGGTGCCATGAATGGCTCATAAACCTTCTTCATGAGATCGATGGCATGCTCGCTTTGCGCTCCAATCACGATGCGATCCGGATGCATTAGATCGGCAACCGCACAGCCTTCGCGTAAGAATTCGGGATTGCTGACAACATCGAAGTTGGCGCCGTGGCGGTTATATCTTTTGATTGATTCAGCCACTTTTTCGCCCGTTTTCACTGGCACTGTGCTCTTGTCGACAATCACTCGATAATCGGACAATACCGCGGCGATGTCGCGCGCGACTTTCTCGAGGAAGCTAAGATCCACATCGCCATCCGGCTGCTGGGGAGTGGGAACGGCGATAAAAATGATCTGTGAATTATCCACGCCTTCTCGAATGCTGCCGGTGAAACGCAATCGATGCGCTGAGACATTGCGATGAATTACTTCTTCAAGGCCCGGTTCATATATCGGCACGTCGCCAGATTGTAGCAGTTTGATCTTCTGCACGTCGTTATCGACGCAAATGACGTTATGACCGACATCGGCGAAACATGCGCCGGTCACAAGACCAACGTACCCCGAGCCGATGATTGCGAGATCCATATGCGAAGAACGGACGCAGGCGAATCAGCCGCAGCGCAAGCAGAACGCACTCAACAAGCTTGGCATTGTCCGCGCACTTTCGTTCATTGTCCCTGGGAAGCGGGATCGAAGTTCAAATCGAATCCAAATTTCGGAAATGCTTTGAGCGTTACGGTAAACAGGACGCCGTATTCGTTCACGCCGGAGTTGTCGCGTATCACTCCCCCGAACGAGGCCACCCAGCTCGTCAGATCGCGGTAAATAGAGTAGCGCTGCTCCTCGAGAATGCCGGTCGTGGCTTCATATTGTTCCTGAATTCCAACGCCCCAGTTATCATTGAGCCGGTAATATCCACCGACAACAAACAAACTGCTATTCTGGAAGAATGGATTGTTATTCAAATAGCGATGCCCAACATTCAATTGCAGATTGGCTATCGGCTGAACGCTCGCGGTAGTGTCGACCTCCGTAAAACCCTTGGCAAAAGCCGGCACTTGGGAGTTGACCGAGAACGACATCCAGGGCAGCGGCGTAAAGCGGACATTATTAAAGAAGTTTGAATAATCGGTGCGGTCGTATGGATTGTGGAAGTTTGCGTCAAAAAAGCTATCGAGCTCAAACCAAGTGAACGTTTGGTCATCGCGCCGTGTTTCCAGGCGGTTGCGCATACCGACGCGCCAGACGGTCCAACTTGCGATTGAATCGATTGGGGTGAACTGTGGAAAGTCGATCGCCCGCAATTGCGTGGACGGTTCAAATCGATCGAACTCCAAAATTGACTCGGGGTTCGGACCGTTTTCTGAGACGTACGAAAAGTCTGTGAATGGTTGGAAAACGTGCATAAGTCCATCCAACCCAAAAGCGCGGCTTTGTACATCCTCCCATGTGCGCGAGATCTTGAAAGAGGCCTCTGCGCCCGTATTAAAGACCGAGCGAAATGTGTCTCCGTCGAACTTGATTGGGTTAGTCACGGTCGGGGGCGGGAGAATAAAGTCGGGCACGAGCGGATTTGAGGGCGGTATGAAGGTTGTCGTCCCCAAGTCCCATGTCTTACCATAATAAGTGCCGCGGTAGCCAACTCGCGGTACGATGGAAAGCCACCCAAAGTATGTGTTTGGATAAGTTAGTTGATGGAAGGTGTCGAAACGATCCGTGCCGTAGTTCTCGAAACCTGCACCCTCAGGGAATTGTAACCGCAAATTCGCAAAGCCGGTCTCGCCTTCATAAAAAATTGGTCCCCCGAAAAGCGCGTGACGCTTGATGTCCAAGACGACTTCCGGCAAACGTTCGGTTGTCGTGAAGAAGTCGTTTGCCTGAAAACGTGCGATCCCAGTCAACGTGTAAAACGGGTCCGACTTTGTCAGAGCGACAACGTTGTCCGGAACAGGATCGACACGAAACTCACCCGGATAGTAATCCTGCATAACGTACTGGTCGCTTAGTTTCGTGATGTTAGCGATGCCGTAGATGTGCTCAGTAAAGTCTGTGTGATCTTGCAAGCTGAGTCGGTATCGATCGGTAGGAACATTCTGTCGCGGTATGGCGGTCTGATTTATATCGGGGTTTTGATCATTAATGTAAAAAGTCTTGAGCCGGGCCTGGCTGCTGTCGTCCTTCCCATAATCAATAATGGGATCGAAGCCGATGGCTGGGCCCCGACGGCCAAAGTAATCAAGCCGGACGCGGCCCCTGATATGGTCGGTTATTGGGAAGGTGACCTCAGTGAGAAGCGATGGTCCCCACGTGCTTAAGTACGCTGGCGAAACCGTAAAACTGAACGCGTCACTGAGCGATTGATACATGTAAGGCCACCAAAACACCGGCACCTTCCCGACATACAAGGTTACGTTCCGAAAAATCGCGCGGTCGTCCTCGTAGAACCGGATTGTTTGTGCTCGGAGGTGGAAATCGGGATTCGGCGCATCATGCGTCGTAAAGGTTCCGTTCCTTATGAGATAGCCGTTGTCGGAAATTTGGCTCACATTTTCGCCGTTCAGGAAATAGGGTTCGGACTCCGTTCGCGTTTTTACCGCCCGAATTTTTTTTGTGTCAGTGTTATACACACCGCTATCGGCAATGTAGAGGCTCACATCACGATAGATCCGCACGTGGCCTCTCAGTTCCACATCGTGTGTGCTGGAATTGTACTGTGCGTAGTCGGCGTAAATGTCTGTGTCGCCGACATGAATCGCGACATTATCGCGCGCCGTTGCCAGTCCGTTTTCATACGTCGTTTCCCCAGTGGACGTAATTTCAATCGGAGCATTCTCCGGAGTCTTGATTGCGCCTCTCATAAAACCGGCGCTCGCAAGGAGAGCGATGAACAACAAGACCGGCTTTCGCATGGCGGACGCCGAAAGTACTGCAGCAAAGGCTTCCTGAAAAGCCCAAAAGCACTCTGCGTTGAGATCACGAGCGCTGGCCACTTGACGAATTGAATCCACAATTATCGGATCGACAACCGCAAACCTGCGACTTGCTGATTGACTCCAGAGCCTAAGACGATTGCGCGACCTGACGCCACCACGGACACACGCGCAAGCGAAATCCGCAATGGAATTGTTCGCCTTGCATGAAGCAGGGGCGGAAGCTCACCACAACGCAAAGCCTGGCCTCCTAAAATGACCTGCCACAGTCCGGCAGCGCCAACGCTCTCACCAAGAGCTGGCTTTGCCGTATAGACGAATGCATCGGGGATAACTTGCTGTAGCACCCTGCTTTCCGCCTTATCGATAAATGTGCCGTTTGCGCTCGAGATAACAAAATCAATTTTGGTTCGGCTGAGATCGCGGAGAATCCGCTTCATTAACTCTTCTGCTTCCGCGCGTTTCCGGTAATTCCCGCCGGCGTGAGTACCTTCGATTATTATCGGGCCGTCCCGTCGAAGCAGGATTGCTCCTGCCCCTTCGCTCAAGATCATTCCTCGATCTATTCGACCGAATGGCTCTACCGGAGGCGCCAAACGGAGCAGCCGCCATCGCCGATACGCGTCGCACAACAGCCAATCGACCTCTTCCGCTCCGACGACCAGGCAATAGTCGAGCGCCTCATTCGTCATCAAGTCCTCGGCCATTCTTATCGCTAGAAGACCTGCCGCGCTATCACCCACCAGAGTGTAGGTGGCGCCGGTGATACCGAGAATCGCTGCGAGATGACTCGCTGGCGCGTTGAAGACTGTTTCAGGAAACAGGAGCGGGCTGGCTGATTGCGCGCCCCCCTCAACGATGTCGCGATAAAAGCGCTTCGTGTAAATCACCCCGCCGTTTGAGATTGCGAAGACGAGCGCCATTCGTTCTGCACTCTGCGAATCAAGCTTTACTCCTGCGGCTTGCAACGCCTCCAAACCCGCGGCCGCGGCAAAACGTGAAATCATACTGGCCCGGCGAAGACGTGGGTGGCGGGGCGAACCGGTCAGCGCGGACTCAGGTACTCGAAAAACGCTGTAATATTGATTACTGAATTGTTCCGTGATCTTTTCCGCCTGCGCTTCATCACCCTGGAGCAAACGTTCCCATACCGGATCAATGCCGCTTCCAAGGGGCGTGACCCACCCCATGCCGGCGATTGCCAGACTCATGCGTCGAATTTACGCATCAGAATCGAAGCGTTCGTCCCGCCGAAGCCGAAGGAGTTCGAAAGAACTGTGCTCACAAGGGCTGGCTGCGCTTTGTTCGCAACAATGTTTAGGTGAATATCTTCGTCTGGAGCGCGAAAATTGATGTTGGGAGGAAGAAATTGATGCTGGAGCGCGAGCAGGCAGATGACGGCTTCGACGGCACCGGCCGCCCCTAACGAATGACCCATCATGCTCTTGGTCGAGCTTACCGGCACGCGGTCAAATAATTCGCTGATTGCTTTGCCTTCGGCTGTATCATTGAAGGGCGTAGCAGTTCCGTGCGCGTTAATGTAATCGACTGCATCGGCTGAAGTGTGGGCGCTCTGCAGGGTTCGCTCCATCGCCCGCCGTGGTCCGATACCGGAGGGATCTGGCTGCGTCAGGTGAAAATTGTCGGTGGAAATGCCGTAGCCGGTTATTTCTGCGAGAACAGTCGTGCCACGCGCCCGAGCAGCATTAAAGTTTTCTAAGGCGAGAACCGCCGCGCCTTCTCCGAGAACCATGCCGGCGCGATGTCGATCGAATGGACGGCATTTCTCTGGCGTCGAGGCCTGAAGCGAATCGAAGCCGACAAACACGAGTTCCGAGAGTGCGTCATACCCACCGGTCAACACGCGCTGGTAGCGGCCAGATCGCACACAGTCGAATGCGTGACCGATAGCGTTCGTGCCGGAGGCGCAGGCATTTGAAACCACCTGGCATGGTGCAGCAATTCCGAAGGCTTCCAGCGCATCGACCACTGGCTTTTGCGCTGGATAATTCGCGATCCAAGTCGGCGAATGTCGCAAATTTCCACCTTGCTTTAGTGACCGGTAGTAATCTTCGCCGTAAGACATGCCACCGCTCGTTGTTCCAATTACCGTCAACTCAGGTTTGAACTGAGGCTCCTGCGTCAGCGCTTCTCCTAGCGCGTAAATGATCATGTGCGACGCGCGATGCAAGCGTCGAGCGCGGACTCTGTTACACTGCTTGTCGAGCAGGCGCTCAGCAGGCACTTGACCTGCGGTCTTGCATCGACATTGCGCTACCGAAAATCGCGTTACTCGGTTGACGCAATCGCGTGCCTCGCGCAACGAATCGAGCGTTTCGCTCAACCCGAATCCCAGTGGGCTGACCACGCCTGCGGCCACCACCGCGACGCGGGCAGTGAACTTTTTCCCATTCGCGCTGGTGGATTTAACCATCTTTTGGGGAAGGAAAAAATGATCCCTGATTCTTATTGCTTTCTTAAAAGAAGCATTTTACTAGTCAAACGAGACGGAAAAACGGAAGCTCGGCAGTTGGTGGATTGTCAGTTGAGTTTATTCAGTGGCGATTTGAAATCCGATAAGCGGGAACAGTGACCTGGCTGCGTTTTCCAGAATAAACTCAATGGGAACCAAATTATACGTAGGCAATCTTTCCTTCAATACGACGGAAAACGAACTGCAGGAGCTTTTTTCACAGGCTGGCGCCGTGCAAGAAGTCACTCTCATGCAAGATAGATTCACCGGCAAGTCGCGCGGCTTTGCTTTTGTCACAATGGGCTCAGAGCAGGACGCGCAAAACGCTATTTCCAAACTCAACGGTCAAACCGTTGAAGGTCGAGCGTTGACCGTCAACGAAGCCCGTCCGCGAGAGACACGGCCGCCCGGCGGCGGAGGGCGCGGTTATGGCGGCGGAGGCTATGGCGGGGGCGGGGGCTACGGCCGCCGCGAAGGTGGCCAGCGAAGAGGCCATTAAAATTCGGCGGAGCCGATCGGCACGGAATTGGGCAGGGCTGGATTCGAACCAGCGAAGGCGTAAAGCCAGCAGATTTACAGTCTGCCCCGTTTGGCCACTTCGGTACCTACCCGTCCGTGCGAGCGTTGATATAGGCTCGCGCTGTGCACCTCGCAAGTCGGTTGGCCATCGGTATTCCCTGTTGCCTTCGTGTTGTTCGGGGTGGCGAGTCCGCCTTCGCGGATGGGCGACGCGATCTGTGCTCTTTGCGGATTTGATGGCTCGCGCTTCGCGAATAAAGCGGCTGGCCTTCAGTTGAAGAATTCGGAAAGCGCCCCGATTACATGTCGCTGCGCTTCGCGCGAAATCTCCGGATAAATTGGTAGAGCAAGCGCCTCGCGCGCGGCGCGCTCGACCTGTGGGAAATCGCCTTTCTTGTAACCGAGATAGGCAAAACATTTTTGCTCGTGCAAGCCAAGCGGATAATAGATCGCCGTCTCGATCTCGCGTTTAGCAAGATGCTTGCGCAAATCATCGCGCATTGGCGCGCGAATGACGTATTGGTGATAAATATGGTGATTCGTTAAGCCGCGGCCACGATACGGTTCGGCAGGCAACGTGATCTTTTCCGCCAACCCGGCGCGTGCCAATTCTGCGCGGTAAAAATCCGCGGCGGCGCGCCGCGCCGCTGACCAGCGTTCCAAGTACGGAAGTTTTACCGCAAGAATTGCAGCTTTTCGTCGCGGCAAATGATCATCCCCGCATCACCAGCCGCCCCAAGGTTTTTCGAGGGATAAAAGCTAAAGCAACCCGCTTCGCCCATCGTTCCTGCTTTCGCGGCTCTTTTGCCAAACGGATACTCCGCGCCAATTGCCTGCGCCGCATCTTCAATTACGTCGAGCCGGTAATGTTCCGAAACCCTGTGGATCGCGTCCATCTCGCAGCACAAACCGAACAAATGGACCGGAACAATGGCGCGGACTCTTTCTCCGCTCCTGGTTTTCCATTCACCGTTCGAATCGCGCTGGCAATTTTTTTCGAAGCACTCCTGAATTGCGGACGGGCAGATGTTGTAAGTGATCGGATCGATATCCACAAAAAGTGGTCTCGCGCCGGTGCGCGCGATGCATCCAGCCGTAGCAAAAAATGTGTAAGGCGTCGTGATGACCGCATCGCCGGGCCCAACTCCAAACGCCATCAGAACGGCCAGGAGAGCGTCTGTCCCGGATGAAACTCCGATCGCATGGGGGGCCTTGCAATAGGCGCAGATCGCTTTCTCAAACGCCTTCACTTGCGGCCCGAGAATGAAACGGTGGCTTGCCAGGACGGCATGAATCGCCTCATGGATTGGCTCGGCTAGAGTGCGATATTGTTCGTTAAGATCAAGCAGCGGCACGCGCATAGCACCAAAAGCATGGCAGTTTCGGTCTCCCGTTCAATTCGTACTTTGCCGATCCTGGTGGCGGCAAAAACACGCAGTCGAGGAACCGGCGCCGGTGGACGCGAAGCCCGCAAGGATGAGAGAGCGGGAGAGGGCGAATCACTCTGTCGCCTGCCAAGCCGAAGCTGTGCAAGGCTGGAGCTGACGAAGATTGCGGCTTCGATCCCAGTTCAATCTGGAACTTGCTCAGTAGAGAGGCAGCGTTGACCGTGTCCCTCGAGCAAGTTACTCTGTCAATCATGGCGTTGTTGCGCGGGATTTTTTGGTTCGCCCTGTTTATCGTTTTGGCTTTCTGCTTTGTTGTGCTTTTCGAGTACGGGCCACACGATTTCAAGAACGGATTCCAGAAGGAGTTCGCCCGCGTAAAATCATTCGTCGTGAAGCAGACGGAGAAAATCCAGAAACCAAAAAAACAGCCCTGATTTATTCGACAAACTCAATTTCGATTGGAGCGTCGATGTAGCCTTTATCGCGCGCGTCGCCTAGGAATCTTCGGATAGCTGCGCGTCCAAGCTCACCGTAATCGCGAGTAAAACGGTTCACATACATCCCAATGAATTTACCGGCTAGGTTCGCCTCCATATCACGCGCATAAGGAAGAGAATAGCGTACTGCCTCGTCCCGGTGCGCCAGGCCATACTCGATGCTTTCGCGGACAATCTCGAGCAGATCGTGCTGCACCGCCTTCGGGATATCCTTGCGCAAAACATTGCCGCCAAGCGGAAGCGGCAATCCTGTTGCACGCTTCCACCATTCGCCGAGGTCGATCACTTTCTGAAAGCCCGATCGCGCATAGGTAAGCTGACCTTCGTGAATGATTAGGCCAGCGTCGGCACGCCCCTTTTTTACCGCATCGAAGATTTGATCAAACGGCACAACAACAAACTCGAATTCCCCAAGAAAAAGCTGAAGCGCGAGAAGTGCGCTGGTCATACGCCCGGGAACAGCGATCACACAATTGCGCAACGACTCGCGAAGATCGGCATCTTGATTCGGCTTTGGTTGTTCAACAGGGCGAGTATGTCCATCGGCGGATTGAATGCTGGGCATTAGATCTTTTCGGACGATGATTGGCCCATACCCATCCCCTATGCTCGCGCCGCAGGGGAGCAGCGCATAACGCTTGCTCACATATGCGTAGGCGTGAATGGAGATGGCAGAAATGTGCAGCTCGCCCCGAAGCGCGCGTTCATTCAGCGTCTGAATATCTTCCAGTCGATGTTCGAACCGATAACCGCGAAGATCGATTTTGTTTTCTGCGATCGCATAAAACATGAATGCATCATCTGGATCGGGGGAATGACCCAACGTGAACACGCCGTGATCTGCCGCCATGGCCCGACGCTATCCTTTTCGCCTGTTAGCGCAATGCATCGAATTCCGCCGTTCCTTCTGCCGTAAGTCTCTACTTCAGTCCGCTTTGGCCATTTAACGATGCAGGGAAAGAAGGTTACCCAGTGCGACGGGAGAAATCCATGCCGCGCCGCAAGCCTGCACTGTCTCTGCCTCCATTGTGTCTGAGGTCGCCACCATCAGGTCAAACTGATCTGCGTACTTGTTCGCGAGTCGCTCAATGATGGCATCGGCTGTTTGTCCACTGCGCGAATAAAAGATTTGTACGTCGCCTGGATCTGACGTCGTGCTGACGTTCGTGCCTTTCCCGTCAAAAACAATTACCACGCGTACACCCGTCCAATCCTGATAATTGCGTAGCCGCTTGATTAATTCCTCGCGCGCAGCCGAGGCACGTCGTTCGTGCAGCGCACGCAACTCCGGCCAGGCAAAAATGATGCTGTGCCCATCGACAATTAAATAACGCGGGCTCTGCGGCATTGCTGGAAGTCGTTGCATCAACCTTCAACATACTGAATTTCGCACCCAACGAGCGTGGCAGAGCTATTCGGCAGCGGGGGATTGCTTTTTCGGCCGCGGCTTGACTGGATCTCGGCGAGTTGCGCGAAGTGATACCTTTTTGCGCTGCAGATAGGCTCTTCGTCGCTTGCGCTTGGCTCGCACCCGATGCTGTTGACCCATGGCGCGTGTTTATCGGTTGAAACATCGAGAAACGCAATCTGAATTCAAACTTCGATGATTCTAAATCCTGCCATGAACCCGAAATTGGAATTTGCATTTCGGCATCATTCGTTGGTACAAGAGCACGCTTCATGATACATCGGGAATCGGCCAGTTTTGCTATCACGCAAAAAAACGTGATCGGACTTTCGGTCCTATGCCTGGTGCTGGCGGCAGTCTTCGGGCTTCTCAACAGTCACAAAGTGAAAACTCTGCGTGCAAATGTAGCGAATTCCGAGGCAGCACGGGTGCGCGATGCGGCGCAGCACCGACGCCTAACTGGGCAACAACCAAGTTCCGGAACCAGTGAAACAACTGTAATGGGAGGAGAAGACAAAGTCGCGGAAGCAGAAAACAAGGCGGCAAAGGCTGAAGTGGAACTTGCGCAATTGCAGAAAGAAAAGGCCGATTTGCAAACGAAATTGGATGTCAACCAGAATGAGATTGCTTCGTTGCAAAAGCGTGTCGAAGAAGCAGGAACAGCGGCCAAGCCGGCGGAAAGTCCCGCCGCTGGCGCCCAGACGGGAGACTTAAAGACGCAACTCGATGATGCCCGGCGTCAACTCGACAGCGCCGAAAAAGAGAAAGCCTTCTTATCCGAAAAACTTCAGAGCACTCAGGAGCGCTCGACCCAAGTCCAGGAAGAGAAAAAACGCCGGGAAACTAGTGTCCGCAGAGCGGGTGTTCGCGGTACCATCCTTGCAGTTAATCAAGCGTACAATTTTGTCGTTCTAAATCTTGGGGCTCGCCATGGCGTCGAACTGAACTCTGAAATGCTTGTTTTGCGGGAAGGCACCCTGATTGGAAAAATTCGCATTTCTTCAGTTGAACCTGCCACCGCTATCGGCGATATCATCACCAGCAGTTTGGCGCGCGGCGTCCAAGTGCAACCTGGAGATACTGTAATCTATGCTGGCACAAATTCCTAAGCTTCGAAGAAACATCGGCTCCGTCCTGTTATGTGCATTAGCGATAACCATCGCCTCGTGCGCGAGCCAGAAGGAGCAGGTCCGTCTGGTCGATGATCCCGACGATCACCACGAATCAACAATCCCGTGGAATAAACAGGAAAAATGGGAGACCGGTGGGCAGTTCGCCGGTATGACCGACAGACGATAACTGACTAGGGCCTGCTGTAAGCCGCGGTCGCTGACAGGGGAAGTGGGGGAATCCCGCGTGGGACGCTGGGGGTCACGGACCCCGGCTACAACAAGACCCGATTAAATCCAAAGACCCGCTGGAATAATGGCATTTTTCGGTATCACCACGATGCCGCCGCGGATGAAGTAATTGTCCGCGTCCAAGTTCTCCGGCTTTCCTTCGGGCGTGATAACGGCTCCGTCGGCAATACGTGCATTCTTGTCGATGATCGCGCGGTCGATTACGCAATTGCGCCCGATCCCGATGGGCGGTCGCCCTGAATCTCCATGTCGATCTTGCTCGAAATAATCCGCGCCCATCACGATGCTGTTTCGGACGGTCGCGCCGCTTTGAATAATGCTGCGTATCCCAACCACGCAACGTTCCAGGTGCGCATCTGAGATAATGCATCCATCTGAAATAATTGCTTGCCGCAGCGTGGCTCCATTGATTTTGCTGCCGGGCAAAAAGCGCGGATGTGTGTAAATCGGCGCCTCGGTGTCGAAAAAACTGTATTCGGGCACTAGATCGGTCAGATCCAGATTCGCCTCATAGAAGGCCCGGATTGTTCCAATGTCCTCCCAGTAACCCTTAAAGATAAACGCGCTTACATGTCGATCTTTGATCGATTGTGGGATGACATATTTCCCGAAATCCACCAGATCGTTCTCCAAGCATTCGATCAGCACCTTCCGGTTGAAGACATAAATTCCCATCGAAGCCTGGAATAATTCCTCCTCTTCATTTGAACCGATGGCGTCGAGTAGCTCCCGGCTCATCTTCATCTCGCCCGGCACAGTCTCGTCGGTCGGCTTTTCGACGAAACGAGTAATCCTGCGATCGACTCCGCTTTGCATGATGCCGAACTCGGAAACTTGATGTCGATGGACCGGTTTGGTGGCCAGCGTGATGTCCGCACCCGAACGGATATGCTGGTGCAACAGCGCGCGAAAATCCATGCGGTAAAGCTGGTCGCCGCTTAAAATCAGGTAATAATCGAACGGGCGCTCGAGGAAGTAGCGCATGTTTTGCCGCACCGCGTCGGCGGTTCCCTGGTACCATTGTGAGCCGGCAGGCGTTTGTTGAGCAGCGATAATATCGACAAAGCTACGCGAGAAATTGTCGAACTTGTAACTCGCCTGAATATGTCGATGTAACGACATGCTGTTAAACTGCGTGAGCACGTAGATCGAGCGCAGTCCAGAGTTGAGACAATTGCTGATGGGAATGTCGACGATGCGATATTTCCCCCCGAGCGGCACTGCGGGTTTGGCACGATCTTTCGTTAATGGGAACAAACGCGTGCCGGCGCCGCCACCCATAATGATTGCAAGCGTTCGCTGGATTGTGCCTGGCGGTAGTGCAGCGGTGGCTAGTGATTGATTCTTTGGAAGTGAATCGCGCTGCGGCTGGTCTTGCATTGCTAACAGTCAATAACCTAGCGTCTGCGCTTTCCGGCAACTTTTTTGCGTCGAGTTGTCGATGCGTCCGTGTCGGCCAAAAAGGCCATGCGAGGACGGTGGCATTTCCGCTGTTTTTCACTCGCGTTGTCGCCAGCTGCGCCTGATCTTGTTCT
>QHOM01000008.1 GCA_003218785.1 Verrucomicrobiota bacterium | reverse complement strand
GGGGGCGTGACCTGGGCGCCAAACCAGCGCTTGAGCGGCGGGTTCTCGAACGCGACGGATTCGGGCCACGGCATCGACTATGGTGACTACGTTGGTCTGTCGGCGCTCGTGGGCAAGCTCTACACGGTGTGGGCGGACAACGCGAACTGCGATGGCACGAACCCGGATGGCACGTTGCACCAGTTTGACCTGTACACGAACCCACTCATGCTCACGGGGGGAACCCCGACGCCGACACCAACGGCTACACCTACGGCGACAGCGACCGCAACTGCCACCCCGACGGCAACGGCGACGGCCACACCGACACCGACGCCGACGGCAACACCGAGACCTATCCCAACGCCACGGTCTCGTCCGACACCGGCGCCTCGTCCGTAAGGTAAAGCCAACGAAGTTCTTACGCGGGAACTCACAAGCAAAAACCTCGCGAGTCCCCTACCTGATGGCATGGGTTGGGAAGGTACGCGTTTAACACTAAGGGTGCTGTCTCATGTGAGTCCGCCGCAGGTCCGCACCCAGGACGGATTCGTCCGCAGGCGAAACAGATTCGCCGTGGCGAACGTTGGCCAGCGCCCCTAGGAAGCTGACGCTTAATCAAACTCCCGTCATCACCGTTCGTGTCCATTCACGAGGAAAAAGTGTCGGCCAAAGCCGCTGCGGTGGCCTCGTGAGTTCGAATCTCACCCCCTCCGCCACATCGATTTTCGATGTCCGATGTTGGAGGTTTGATCCTCGGTTAGCATCACCCGTGCGACGATCAACGCGCAGAGAATTCCCAGCACCGCCGCGCAGACAACGTCGGACAAGTAATGCGCGCCAAGGTACATTCGGGAGAACCCGATCAAAAACGGGATTGGCAGACACGCAAGCCCGATGCGCCGACGCGCGAAAACCAAAACACCAAAAAACGCCGTCGAGGCAGCAACGTGACCGGAGGGAAATGCGTTGTATTTGGCGCTGAACCTGTTCCCAACTTCTTCCGTTCTTACAGACGGACGGGCGCGACCTGTTGCGATTTGAATGCCGCGCCCGATTACGCCGGCAATCGCGAGCGCCATTAACATCGACAAAAAGATGCGTGTCCATTTCTTATTGCCGCACCACCAGGCGACGCCTGCAAGAATGAGACCAAGCGCAAAATGTTCGGGCCAATCGCTAAACAAGCTGACGTAGCGCATGAAATTGCGCATCGCGCGGCTTTGATGTTGCGCGATGAAATTACGCACGGTGTCGTCGAAGTGAAATGCCGCTGCGATCGCTATCGCTGCGATGACGATGCCGATCAGCCAATAAAAAACGGCGGCGCGCCTCATAAATAAATTCCCCATCTCATAGCTGTCATTCCGAGCGGAGTCGAGGAATCCCGCGGCGTAATTCAACGTTCGATCTTGCTTTACTCCCGCTCCTGCTCCTAATCGGTGAAAACATGAGCAGGAAAGCATGAACATGCTTAACCGATCACTTCTGCGCTGTTTCCAATGTGCGCTCCTTTTTGCAGGCTGCGTGCTTTTTCACATTGTCGGAACATGGAGCTTGCCGCTAATCGACCGTGACGAGCCGCGTTTCGCGGAGGCATCGCGCGAAATGATCGAGCGCGCAGATTACATTGTTCCTTATTTCAATAATCAACTGCGTCTCGACAAGCCTCCCCTCGCCTATTGGGCGCAGGTTGCCAGCTATCGGATTTTTGGTGAAAACGATTTCGCGGCACGTTTCCCGTCGGTTCTGGCGGCCGCGCTGATCGCATTGTCGATTTTCGCCTGGGGGGGCCGGTTAGGCGGAGCTAAGCTTGGCTGGTGGGCGGCGATTATCTTTACCCTTTCGCTACAAACATTTCTCCACGCAAAAGCAGCCGTCGCCGATATGTGGCTGGTGTTGTTCATGACAACCGCGCATTGGAGCGGATTTGAACTGATTCAACGCTCAACGCTCAACGCTCAACGCCCAACGCCCAATTCCGAAGAAACAAATCAAAAGCTAAACATCAAACCTCAAACATCGCTTTGGTGGTGGATCTTTTATTCGTCCCTCGCACTCGGCTTTCTTGCGAAAGGGCCAATTGCATGGACGCCGCTGCTCACCGTCGGTGCGATAATTATCTACATGCGAGATTGGCAGTTGCCCCAAGGCTTCAAATTCGTCCGCGGAACTTTACTTACGCTCGCCATGGTCGCGCTTTGGGGAATTCCGGCGCTGATTCAAACCCGCGGCGAGTTCTTCGCCGTGGGAATCGGTCGGCATGTTGTCGGCCGTTCGTTTGCGACGATGGAAGGTCACGGAGCGAATTCGCTGGGGATGTATCTGCTGCTTCTGCCGTTCTATTTCGTAACGGTCTTTGTCAGTTTCTTTCCCTGGTCGATCAAATTGCCGTGGTCGGTGCGAAAATTATGGCGGCAAACGGCAGCCGGGGTCGGCGCCCCCGGCTACAGCAGGATCGACACCTATCTGCTAACAGGCATTGGCATTATTTTCCTCATCTTCACGGTCATCAAAACCAAGTTGCCGCATTACACCTTGCCGGCGTTTCCGCTGCTTGCGCTCTTGCTGGCACGGAATTGGCAGACGACAGCTGCAAGGCGGCGCTCCTTGTTCCCAACCGCCGCCCTTATCACTGCGGGTGTGTGGATCGCGATCGCGCTCTTGGTTCCGCCCATCGTCGCACGGTTTTTCCCAGCGTATCAGCTATACCAGCAATCGCGCGCTTCATTGCAGCCAAAGATGCAATTTGCTTCGGTTGAGTTCGAGGAGCCAAGCTTGGTCTGGTACTTTCGCTCGCGCGTGAAAGGTTTTCTCACGCCGTTGAACAGGCGCCGCGCTCCAGAATTCATGAGCGCACCTGGTCCGCATTTTGTCATTCTTCCGACGCCTGTTGCCGGTACGCTGTTCGCGAACCAGCCGCAAAACTGGAAATTTTTTTCGACCAGCGGCTTCAACATCGCAAAAGGGAAACGCGTCGATTTGACACTCGTGCTGAAGCCAGAGTGATTCGTTGCAAACGTTAAAGCGTTGAAGCGTCTTCCTCCTCTGTCATGTTGAGCGGAGCAAAACATCTCAGACTATCGGCTTGCGGCAGATGAGCGCCCAGAAATAATCAGAGATTCTTCGCTTCGCTTAGAATGACAAAGAACGCATCCCCGCTTCAACGCTTCATCGCTTTAACTTTTTTAACGCGGCTATGATCACATTTCTCGACGGCAAACTAGTGAGCGCGCTGCCGACACACGCGACGATCGATGTCGGCGGTGTCGGGTATGAAGTTTTTATTCCGCTGTCGAGCTACGATAAACTGCCCGCTGCCGGACAGCCTATTCGTATTCTCACTCATCTGGCGGTGCGCGAAGATGCGCATGTCCTTTACGGATTCATGACGCCGGCAGAGCGTGACCTTTTTCGGTTGCTGGTCAACCATGTCAGCGGCATCGGACCGAAGCTGGCGGAGAGAATCGTTCTAGAATTGAAGGATAAACTGGGAGTAGCTGCGGCATGGGAAGCCGCGAGCGCCGCGCACGCGCCCACACCCGAACAAGAGCAGGCCAACGAAGCTGTGCTCGCGCTGATCGCGCTCGGTTACAAACAAATCGAGGCGCACAAAGCCGTGCGCGACCTGCAGGAAAAAGGCGAAGCGAAATCGGCGGAAGAACTGGTGAAGCTCGTGCTCAAAAAAATGGCGGCAGGAAGATGATGGATGTTTGATGGAAGACGTTTGATGTTTGATGTGTATCTGTGGGATCGCACCATCTTGAAATCAAACCTCAAACCTCAAACCTCAAACCTCGCAGCCTTCACCGAGAGCGAGAAACTCCAAGTCATTCGTAACGCTTTCCCCAAGGAGGGCCTCTTCGCTGAAAAAGACTGGCTCCTTTCGCCGGACGCTTTCCCAATCGAGAAAAAAATTCTGACCGACCTCGAGCAGCTTGCTCATCGCCTGTTTGTATTCCAGCGCGCTTGTAATCAGCTCTACCAACTAAGCATCAAGGGCAAACAGCCGGAATGGGTAGCGCGCTATCTTGATGCCGGTAAGCCGAAAGAGCTGATCGAATTTTCGCGGCGCAAGGAAATTCGCGACGATGTACCGCAAGTGATCCGGCCAGATCTCATCCTGACCGATGAAGGCTACATCATTGCTGAAATCGATTCGGTCCCCGGCGGGATTGGCCTGACTGGTTGGCTCAACCAGATCTATTCAACATTCGACAGCCAAATCATCGGCGGCGCCGATGGAATGCTGGACGGCTTTCAAAGTGTCCTGCCAAACGGTGGCGACATAGTCGTCTCGCAGGAGGCAGCAACCTACCGGCCGGAAATGGAATGGATCGCCGCGCGATTAAATCAACGCCATGCTGTAGCCGGAGTCGGTGACTCCGGTTCTATTCGCAATTTCACACCAGCCAGGATCAGCGATCCCGGCTACAGCTGGCGCGTGATGCCAGCGGAGAATTATGAGCCGCAAGATGGCCGCGCCGTCTATCGCTTTTTTGAATTGTTCGATCTGCCAAATATTCCCGGTATCGAAAATGCTTTGCGCGCAAATGCGGAAGGTCGAATCACGATCACGCCGCCGATCAAACCGTATCTCGAAGAGAAAATGTGGTTCGCGCTTTTTTGGATGCAGCCGCTTCGCGAATTTTGGCGACGCGAACTGGGCGAGAAATATTTCATCAAGCTGCAGGAGGTTATTCCCTACTCGTGGCTGCTTGACCCAACGCCGTTGCCGCAGCATGCAGTCATCCCACGACTGGAGATTCACGACTGGCGCGAGGCTGCGAAATTCAGCCAGAAAGATCGCGAGCTTCTGTTGAAGGTAAGCGGATTTTCGCCACTCGGCTGGGGCAGCCGCGGCATTGTGCTCGGAAGCGATCTGCCGCACGCCGAATGGGAGAAAAGGATCGAGCATGCGCTCGCGACATTCGAATCATCTCCAACGATTCTGCAACGTTTTCACAAGGGGCGCTTGTTTGAGCACCGATATTGGGATCCAGATTCCGATGAGCTGAAGACAATGAAAGGTCGGGTGCGACTTTGTCCGTATTATTTCGTCGAAGGCGACCAGGTAAAATTACGCGGTGCTCTCGCGACAATCGCTCCGGCCGACAAGAAATTTCTCCACGGAATGAGCGAGGCCATTCTGGTACCGTCTAACACACAGTGAATAAGCGAGGGCAACAGCCGGCAAGGCCGAGATAACGATTGGTCATCGATTGGGTGGAAACGGCACCGACACCCAAGCGGACGAAGGGGCACGATGCGCCGACGGCGAAGGCGCCCGTAGCGGGATCACGTGGAACAATGGACCAGGTCATGTTTAGCGGTCAGTATCAGCGTGTAGATAGTTCGGGGAAGTCTTCTTCGCGAAATTCGTTGGAACTGGGTCGGCCTTCTTTCGCTCGCTTTTCTTCTTCCTGTCGCAGTTCGACACGACGGATCTTGCCGGAGATCGTCTTTGGCAGGTCGGAGAATTCGATGCGACGCACGCGTTTGAACGGCGCCAGGACCTGGCCCAGGTGCTGAAAGATCGAGAGCGCTGTCGTGCGATCTGGCACACTGTTGGCAGTCAGCCTCACATAGGCTTTCGGCACGGCGAGACGCAGCGGATCGGGAGTCGGAACGACGGCAGCCTCGGCTACTGCGGGATGCTCAATCAGTGCGCTTTCCAGTTCGAAGGGACTGATACGGTAGTCGGAGGCTTTGAACACATCATCCGCGCGCCCGACGTAGGTGAAATAGCCCTCTGCATCGCAGGTCGCCACGTCACCTGTTCGATACGCTGTTCGTCCTAACGGAGCGAATGAGCCATCATCATTCTGGTAGCCGCGCATCAAACCGACTGGCGCGGGATTGAGTGCGATACACACTTCGCCTTCCTCGATCTCCTTCTCGTCGGCATCGAGCAGACGAATGCGATAGCCAGGCGCCTCTTGCCCCATGCAACCCGGCTTCACCTTTTGACCAGGAAAACAGGCAATCTGCACCGTGGTCTCGGTCTGGGCGTACGCCTCTCGCAACGTAAGGTTCCAAATCTTCTGCACATGCTCGATGATTTCGGGATTCAGCGGTTCGCCGGCGGAGCAGACTTCGCGAAGCGCTGTTGTGCACGACTGCATGTCCTCTTGCACCAACATGCGCCATACAGTTGGCGGCGCGCAGAGCGTAGTCACCTTATTCGCAGCGATAGCCCGCAGTATATCACGTGCATTGAAGCGTGGTTGGTTGGCGATGAATACCGTGGCACCAGCATTCCAGGGTGCAAAAAAACAGCTATACGCATGCTTCGCCCAACCCGGCGACGAGATGTTGAGATGCATGTCGCCAAGCTGCAGACCAAGCCAGTACATTGTGATCAGATGCCCGACCGGATAGCTCTGATGACTATGCTCCACCAGTTTGGGACGGGAGGTGGTACCAGAGGTGAAATAGAGCAGCATTGGATCAGTTGCGTTCGTCGGAGCATCTGGCGTGAAGCTTGGTGACGCATGCAATAGAGAGGCATAACTGGTCCAGCCTGACGGCGCTTCTCCCAGAGCAATGCGCTTTACCGTCGGATCGAGGCCATCGAATTTCGCTGCGTCGGCGGCATTGTCAATGAGATGGCGCACACGGCCACGTTCGAAGCGATCCTCCAAATCATTCCGAGTCAGCAGCGTAGTGGCGGGAATGACGACAGCGCCGACTTTCATTGCCGCCAGCATCGTCTCCCACAGCGGGACGACGTTGCCGAGCATTAGCAAGATGCGTTCGCCACGCTTCACACCGAGTGCGTGCAAACCGTTGGCGATGCGATTGGAGCGTTCGGAGAGTTCGGCGAAGGTGACGGTGGCTGCGCCATCACCGATGATTTCAGAGCAGGCTGGCTTGCAGTTGCGCCGCGTGCCAGCTCAGCGTCGAACCAATCGAGCGCATAGTTAAAATGGGTGAGCTGGGGCCAGCGGAATTCCGTATGTGCGGTCTTGTAGTCGGTCCGATGCGCGAACAGAAAGTCACGCGCAGCCTTAAACGCTTCGGCCCCCATCGCAACGTCTCCTTTTCAGAAGATTCACCACAAACATCTCACATGGATCGTCGGTATTCTGCGGTGATCATCACTCTTGCATCGTATTTATCACGGCAGCCCTTTCTTCTTACCCGCATTACATGGAAACAGGAGTATTTACCGCACTCGGTTCCTTACTCTTGCTGGTTTGTCGTCCTCACTAATCGACGGTTCGCACAGCTCGTCACCGCAGTCTCACCGGCGCCTTGGACTCCAAATTCACTCCGCGGCTGGTTTGGCGTTGTTATGTTTAGGATCGCTGTTACAGGGATGGCGGTAGTGATCATTTTGAGACTTTTGTATGCGCGCAGCACCAACCAATCGCTCCGCCAACCGCTGACCGTTGCGACGAGACATTTGTCAGAGAGTCTCTACTTCTTCCTAGCCATCCAGTGGAACGCCAAAGCTGGCACGAGAAAGAAAAATACAAGCACGACGCGCAGATTGACGAAAAACATTAGCACCAGTCTTCCAAGTGCCTTTTCGTCCACTTTAAAGACGTGAGTCGCCCACGCTGCCCAAGTGTCCCAAAAAGTATACGTAACGATAAAATAGAAAATGGCGAATAGGACGCCGATGATAAATGCGCGGAAGAAGAAGTTCCGAAAGAAAATGATTTTTTCGTGTTCCATCGCTCGAGGTTTTGTTAAATGGAATCCACCCAAGGTCTGGCTACTGCTCAATTTGTCAATTTCACCGCCACAAACCGAAATGGCTGAGATGGAATGATCTTTTCGACCAAGGCATCTTGTCATGTCGAGCGAACTCGAATGAGTTGAGACATCTCTCATTGTTGGCGGTTAGAGATTCCTCAACTCGGCTCGGAATGACAAATAATCAAGCGTGGCCGCTACGACTTGTAGAGCGAGACTCGCTCCGCCGCCATAGCGAGTTTGGCGCGCAGGAGACTGTCGGGCCGACGAATCTTTTCGAGCGTGATTTGTTACGCCGTTCCGCAAACTCCGTGATGCGTCACACCGTCGCATTCACGACTTAACGATTTAACGCGGCGAAACCAAACGATTGGCTCTTTTAAAGCGTTCAAAGCCAACAGGATTGCCTCAAAAAGAGGCATGACTATCACAAAAAACCTCGGAATGCTTCTCCTCGCAATCTACCTTATTATTGTCGGAATTACGGTACTCGTTCATATCGTCATCCCTGTCGTGGTGACCGGAATTTTGGCGCTCGCAGCCGGCATTTTAATTCTCATCGGCAGATAGCGCAGTGGTCCACAAGCGCGCGTTGCGCCATTGTTTCCTTGCAAAAAGCTGGCGCCGCAACGCATCACAGGATGCCAACGGCGCGCGAGATGAGCAATACGACAATGCTTAGCGAAACGAAGATTTGGCACATCGTAAGAACTTTCGCCCAGCGCGCCAGCAGTGGAGCGTCGGTCGGACCAAACGTGGAGCTCTGGGTGAATGCAATAAAAAGATAATCGACGAACCCCGGACGCCAGCCTCCTACGTTGAATC
>QHOM01000139.1:4280-8678 GCA_003218785.1 Verrucomicrobiota bacterium | reverse complement strand
CCGCCCCTTGTTATCAGGTGGTGATGAAGCTAAACAACCTGTCTCTCGCGCCGACAACCGCTCAGGATCCGGACCTTGATTTGGTCTGGCTGACCCAATGGTTCGTTCCATCCACGACGGACCCGAATGGTGGAAAGAATTTCTTCGTCTATGGCGAGTCGTTCAACGGCGGCGCGCTACAGTGCTTTGCTGGCGAAAACGCCGCGCAGGCAGTCGGCGGCGGGGTGACCCTGACATATCCCGGCATCACCCAACTGCCTGCCGCGAGCTGCCTGGTGACGACCGGCCGCAACGGCACGATCACGATTGACGTGCCACTCTCCGATGTGAACGAGCCCGGTGCGATTGATAACCGCCTGCACGAAGTTACCGCCAGCACGATGACGCTTCAGCAGCCTGCCAACACCGTCCCTCCCGTCTTTGGCATTGGCGGCTCGCTGTTCAACCTGATTGACGTGGCCCAGGGATACACATTCGATCCCACAGTGCACGGAGGAGGGGGGTAACCACACTGCGTCTTGAGTTGGCGGCAAAGAGACAATCGACTACGCTCAGAGCCGCGCGAGCTTCCGTTCCGCTGAAATTCGCATTCTGGATTCAACTAGCGCGGTCACGCGCATCATTCCATTTAATGATACCGATTCGATGAGCTCGCTAACGATTCCAGCGTAGCGCTTTCAAGTGGAACAGCGCGACCGCGCGGTTATCCCTTCACCGATCGGTTTTTCTGGTAGTTACAGTCCCTCACATCATGCTGTCGTTCGCGTTTACGATGATGCTGGCAACGTAATTGAGACGCACGAGCACACTGGCGATTTCAAAGAGTGGTGAGTGGCGATGTTTGTGGGCAACGCGGCGAAACAAAAGGGGCGCCACGCAGTCAAGCGTGACGGCTGACTGTTAAGCACCGGCTACTTGCTCGGCTGCTTTACGGGTTGTTGAGAACAGTGCGCCGTGCAGGTTTGCTCAGCTCAACCTGGGCACTGACCTTTTGGATTTGCGCGGCCTGCTCTTTTACCGTCGCGGCAAGAGCTTTAATTTCATTCTGCTGGTGCGCCGCAGTTGACCGGGACTCCTTCTGTTGCTGCGCCACCGTAGACTTTAGTTCGGTGATCGTCGCTTCCTGTTCCTGAATCTTGCGGTCTTGCTGCGCAATGTTCGCTTCTTGCTTTGCGACAATAGTCTTTAGCGCTTGCACCGTGCCATGCTCCTTAATGAATTCGTTCAGCAACATCGCGTTGACCGCTTAATAGCGCACGGTATAGACGTTCCCCTGCTCATCACGGGCAACCAAGTCGGGGTTGACCTTTTCAACTTGCTCGGCCACAAGAGCGAATTGCGGGATGCCAACGGGATCCAGGCGTCGTTCCTTCCTGAACCACAGCTCCGCTTGATATTCTACATCCAGTGGAATTAGCGAGTGCGATGTACGGACAAACGAGACTTTCCATGAAGAAACGAATGATCTCACTCTTCAGGTCAGCGCTCTTTCTCACGATCGTTGCGATATGCGTCTCCAGTCAGCAGTCTGCACCGATCCGCCCGCAATTCGCCGCCACTTCCAACGCCGCTCCCACTCCCAGTTCCGGTCAATTCGACAAGATTTGGAGCGTCGCGCTCAGCGAGTTCAATCAAAGCAATCAGTGGGGAGCGTCGGTAACCCAGCTCACGAACGGCACGCTCGTCGCCGGCGGAGCTGATGGCGATTCCGATTGCGCAACGGCCGAGCAGTGGGCCAATTTTGTGAGGTCAACGGCTGACGGCGGTTTTATCCTTTCGGGTGAAGACAATTCCACTCCCTTTTGCCAGCCCTGCGCCTGGCTCGCCAAACTTACCAGCTCGGGCACAATCGTCTGGCAAGAAGATCTCACGAGTTTTCTTGGTTCGGGAGTCAACCTCAAACCAACCTCGGACGGCGGCTATATTACTACCGGGTTTGGACAGCCCAATGAAACAGGACCGATTAGTGGCCTCATAATGAAGCTCTCCGAAACGGGGGCGGCACAGTGGAGTGAGCTGTTCACCGAAACCGCTCAGTCGTTTCCGGGCGCCGTTGTGAATGATAGCGGCGGATTGAGCTTCAATTCGATCGTTCCCACGCCGGACGGCGGATACGCCCTTTCGGGCGTGGCAGATGCCCGGTTTTCTTCAGGATTCGCCCACGTCCTTGTGCTTATGAAAATCACCTCTGCGGGCAACGTGCAGTGGTCACGTGCTTATTACAGCAGCACATGGGGCAGTTACGTACCGGGAGAGTCCCTCCAGTATCCGGTGTTTCCCACGCCTGATGGCGGCTACACCGTTTCGGGAACGGTTCAAACGTTACGATATCCGTACCAAACGATGTTCTTTTTGATGCACATCGATTCCCAGGGGAACATACTCTGGCAAAAACGGTATGGCGGAGCGGACGGATATTTCAACCATGCGAATGCAATCAGCGCGTCTCCTACGTCCGACGGCGGTTTCATTCTCGCGGGCTACTCCGACATCTTTCTACAAGAATTCGATGGGTGGTTGGTGAAAACCGACGACCAGGGAAACATCCAATGGCAGAATCTGTACTTCGGTACAGAGCCGATCGGATCTAATGAGGTCATATTGAACGACATCATTCAGACAGCCGACGGGGGCTACGCGGCAGCGGGTGTTTCCTATGTGGGAAGTCTGAGCTACGGCGGTCCAGGGTTCTTGATCCTGAAAACCGACGCCCGGGGGAAAGTCGGCACATGCACGTCGTGCTCACAGGCGACGCATACCAGCGTGCAGGCGTTGGATCTGCAGGCGTATGATGCGGTATTTGATCAGACCAACCCGGCGCTCGTCTTCACGGCGACGAACATGAACGCGAAAAAGACATCGGTCACTCCGATATCGCTGTTCCCGTAGCAAACATTCAAAACAACAGAAACTCCGCCCGGTTTGGAGAAAGCACTGGCATAGTAGCGCCCGGATTTATGGCGGATGAGATTTTCGAACCGCGTTCTTTCCCACGTTCGGCCTAGTCCATTTTACCCAGAGAAAGCGCCCGTAGCTCAGCCGGATAGAGCAACAGATTTCTAATCTAACGTTTCGCCCTCGACGTACAATTAGCGGGAATTGATGCTGTGTTTGTAACGCATTGCGAGCAACTGATGATCTTTGCAAAACAACTCGGTCGCAAGTGGATCGCCAGTCGCCTTCACAGAAAGGGAACACAACAGCCAGAAGCAGAAAAAATGGCCGACAAGGTGATTGGATTTTTGAGTAATGTCCAAGAACACATTACCCACGGTCGTCTCATCTTAGCACGCGAACTTAGAAAAATTGTGAACCGCCTCTTGCGGTTGTCGAATTGCCCGAGCAAGACGCTCTCTGGCAGCTACTGTGGGAACTCTATATACGCTGTGAGCTTTTCTTAAAAATGGCACAAGCGCCAACACCCACGGCAAAGCTCATCGAAACCGCCGACGTCTCGATTAGGCTTATCTAAACCTCGCCAACGCGCAAGACGACGGGTTCGAGAAGAACGTATTTATTCCCCTGCGATTCTTTTATGAGATGGGTTCTAGTGTCCCGTTAAGTCATGAACCTTTTTGACCTCAGCCGGGTCGGTGACTTCGAGAATTAATAGCTTTCTGCCAGTGTTATCCCGCATAAGAAGAGTCGCCGGAATCGTTTTACCATCTACCTTGGAATCGAATTTTACGAACTCCGCGGCATCAATTGACACGTAATCATCCAGTGTCGATTTATTCCAGTGACCGAGAACAAAGCGTTTGTGCGATTGAAGAAATTGGCGGGCTGCGGCGTCGTCCACAAAAAACGCGAACCCCCCTACCCAAGAGGTCATGGTCATGATTCGCCATCCAGTCGCCCATCCAGTTGGCAAGGACTGTCCAGTCGAGTGTTCCACTGAGCAAATACGAGCAACAGGGACCACCACCCCTCCTTGTGTTACAACCCATTCAGTCTGCTCTTGGCCTTCGACCAATGAACTTAGTGGAAACGCTAGAACCAGAGACATGGCCACCAAATGCTTCATGTATCGTGACGCGATCATTTTCATTGTGCGAGCGAACCAAAAATCCCGCGAGCTTGGCAAGACAAAATGACAAATGTTTTTCGCTGCGCGAGAGCGAATCGCTGCGTAGACAGAAATGGTAGAGCGACCTGCTGGGTCGTCCATTGTAGGAACACGCTCGCGCAACCGCTGCTCAACGGCTCGCGAGGTTAGCGCCACGCGGAGCTAACGGAGGCGAAAGCAAGTGCTCACCACTCTTTGAAATCGCCTGCGTCGCCTTTTGCCTCATCCGACACGGAACGCTTTCTCGCTGCCTCGATCAACGTTCGCGCTCGCAACGAGGGAAGGCAAGCTTTGATCTGACGCTGCAACTCATCGCAATTACAACTCATTGG
>QHOM01000139.1:0-4232 GCA_003218785.1 Verrucomicrobiota bacterium | reverse complement strand
AACCGCGGATTTCGCGGATACAGCCGAATCGATGACTCGAGGCACGGCGGTTGCGTTGCGACCGCGAGCGTTTAACTTTGTTGTATGATGGATTGGACTGCATGCTCAGCGGTAGAGCGGTCCGCGGACACCCTGAGCGGCGCTTGGCGATTCAAGAACACGCGGGTACCGGTGAAAGCTCTTTTTGAGAATCTGGAATCCGGGGCGACAGTCGATCAGTTTGCGATCAAACGTATCGGCCCAAAGATGAGAATCATCGGCCCGCGACTGAACCAAATCGCGTTTCTTCTCATGGCCGGCTTCGGATTATTGCCGGCGCAGCTCTTCGCTGGTCCTTCTAGCTTCGGCGGCAATCTTGTTCATCCTCGCGCCTATCACACCGCCAATTTATTGAACGATGGCCGGGTTCTCCTCGCTGGAGGTTACCTCGACAGTTCACCTTGGGTGACGAACACGGCGGAGTTCTATAACCCGGTATCCAACTCATGGACTGCCACCGGCAACCTGAATGTCGCGCGCTATTTTCACGCAGCCGCTTTGTTGCCTAACGGGAAGGCCCTTGTTGCCGGCGGGCAAACTCTCGGCGCGAACGATATTATTAGCGCGGAGCTTTACGATCCCGCCACCGGGGTCTGGGCGCTGACCGGCAACATGAGTGTCCCGCGATCGTATTTCAGTGCTCTCCTGCTGCCCAATGGCAAAGTGCTGGTCGCCGGAGGCTACTCGAATGGTGTCTTCACCGCGGTCGCGGAGTTGTATGACTCCGTTAGCGGCACCTGGAGCACAACGGGAAGCCTAAACCAGGAACGAATCCGAGGCCATCTCACCCTGCTCCCCAGCGGCAAGGTGCTCATCGCAGGCGGCATCGGGAGCAGCGGTGAGACCACCGCGACTGAGTTGTACGATCCGTCGACCGGGACCTGGACCAACACCGGCAGCCTCAACGCGCCCCGATTTGATCACACCCAAACCCTGCTGGCTGATGGGCGGGTGCTCGTCGCGGGTGGAGAGAACCACGGCCAACGCATCGCCAGTGCGGAAATCTACGATCCCGCCACCGGTCTCTGGACGAGGAGCGGCCACCTCAAAACGGCGCGGGCCAGCCATTCCGCGAGCCTGCTCCCGGATGGTTCGGTCCTGGTCGCGGGTGGCATTAGCGCTTCGATCACCGCGCTGGCCAGCCTGGAAGATTATAATTCTGTGACTGGACGTTGGCGCTTGCTCGATGGGAGTCTGCATTTCGCGCGTTATAGCCAAACGACGGTCACCCTTCTGGATGGCAACCTGCTCATCGCTGGCGGGGGCGCCTATGCTGCCGGTAATCCGCCCGCAGCGGAGCTAATCGTGCCGCGACAACCGTAGAACAATAGAAACGGAAACAGAATCAGTCCGTCAATTCGAAGCAAGTCTTCGCGCGTTTAGTGCCTCTTGCATCTCCCCCGCGGGCAAAACGTCATCCGGATGTTCCCGGAGAAGCGTCAGGCAATCAACACCGCAGAGAACCGCGCACATTTTCGCTCAGGTGAGATTCGGATTCTCGATTCAATCGGCAACGTCGAGCGCACCATTCCGTTTAACGAGACGAGTCGAAAGCTCTGACGCTGTGATTCGCGTTTACGATGAAGCGGGTAACGTGATGCAGGCTCCCTTTGCGCGCATACACGGATGCGTTAGGCTGCGCCATGAATCAAGGTTTCTTTGAATTCGAACTGCGATCCGGAGACAGAACATTCATCGCTACGGTCGAATTCCTGCCGCCTGGACTGGAAGCTTCGGAAGCGAGGGCGAAAGTGCCGGACGTGTGGGAGCTCTATTTTGCCGCCCCCGAGGTGGTCGTGCCGGGATCAACAACGTGCATGGACTCCAGACCGATCAAGACGAAGCCGGATGACGCTCTTAAAGTTCCGAAAGGTATTGCCCCGGTGCTCATCTGGAAATCGGAAGAGAAATAACCAAGATACCTTCTACCCGATGGCTGGCGTTGGCAGCTTTTTTGGATCGGTTATCTTGACCGGGACGTCAGAATGGCTGAGAAGTTGATCCGGCTCTTTAGCTTTACTGATTCTCCGCAACCATTTGCGGCGCAGTCTTGCTCACTTCGAGCCGGTCGCTCACTTTCTGGATAAGCGCAGCCTGCTTTTTGAAGGCTCCTTGTAGGTTTGCAACAGTCGCTTCCAATTCCTCCACCTTGCGGTGCTCTTTCAGAAACTCGTTGAGCAACATCGCGTTCACCGCCTCGTAGCGAACGGTGTAGGGTTTTCCTTGCTCGTCACGGGCCACCAGATCGGGGTTGACCTTCTCTACGTCCTCAGCCACCAGTCCGAATTGCGGAATGCCATCCGTGCCAAGCTCTTTCTTGTAGCGGAAGGTTACGGGTTGGAGCGCCAGGATGGATTCACTGGCGTTATCCATCGGCCTGATTTCGTCTTTGAACCGCGCAGAGGAGGTGATTGTGCCAAGGCGACCGTTGGAATTTATGATTACCCCTACACCGGTTGCAACCGTCGTCCCACTGATGCCCGCGACAAAGGTGGCGCTCGAATTTTCTCCGGTGCCAATGCGGATCGTATTGGACTCGCCAGGGACACCAACATTACCGATATCGATATTGTGACTGCCTGCAGTGAGCCTGGCGCCTGCATGGTCGCCCAATGCGATGTTTTTGCTACCGGTTGTGTTGTTCAAGAGCGCACTTTCACCGGTGGCCGTGTTATTGGTACCTGTTGTGTTGTTATAGAGCGCATTATAACCGGCGGCTGTATTATTGCCGGCGTCGGTGTTGCTATAGAGTGCCTGATACCCGGTTGCTGTGTTGTTGTTGCCGCTGGTGTTGCTAAAGAGCGCCAAAAAACCGGTGGCCGTGTTTTCGTTGCCAGTTGTGTTAAAAACGAGCGCAGCGCCACCGGTGGCCGTGTTCCCTTCGCCGGTGGTGTTGCTGGCGATCGCACCGGAACCGATCGCCGTGTTCTGGTCACCGGTGGTGTTGTTCAAGAGCGCACTTTCACCGGTGGCGGTGTTGTCGTGGCCGGTGGTGTTCGACCAGAGCGCTTCATGCCCGGTGGCGGTGTTGCGGCTGCCGGTTGTGTTGTGCCAGAGCGCCACACCCCCGATGGCCGTGTTGCTGTAGCCGATCGTGTTGCTAAAAAGCGCATTAAAAACCGTTAGCTGTATTGTCGCTGCCGGTGTTGCTAGCAAGGGCACTATCACCGATCGCCGTGTTCCAGGAGCCGGTTGTGTTACTCTGAAGCGCATTAAAACCGATTGCCGTGTTGAAGAAGCCGGTGTTGTTCAAGAGCGCATCTTCACCCAGGACGGTGTTTTCGTTCGTTAAGCAGCCTTCTTGGCAATCCGCTCGCGCTTGCGGTAAAAGCGCAAAACAGGCGAGCACGAACGGAATGAGAAGGAACGCGCGCAAAGGCGAGCGGTTCATTAGATTTCTTAATGGGAGAGTTGTTGTTTTCATATGCGCAGAGTTTTGAAAAATCTGGCCAACTTGGCAAGACGAATCGGGACGCCGCGATTCGCCTTTACGATGAAGCGGGCAACGTGATTCAAACGCACGAGCACACGGGCGATTTCAAAGAGTGGTGAAAGTTGCTCGCGTCAGCACTGGCGAAAACCCAGTCGTATGCGTAATATGTGCGATGAAACCAAGACACAATTTCGTCAGCAAGGTTCTTCTGATTCTTGCTTTTCTGTGCGCAATTTCCATCAGCACTGTCGCGCAGGGGAGTCCCCCGCCTGGTCGCCTGATTGTGGAAAGAGTACCGAACTTCGGATGGAATCTGGCTTTCCATCTCCAGATCGATGGCAGGTCTGTCGGGAACATCGTACAGGGTCACCGCTATGACGGTTGGGTACCAGCGGGGCGCCATGTCTTAACCGTGTACAAAGTGCCATACGTAGGCTATGCCGAGCCGACTTCGAGAACAGTGAACGTCCAGTCGGGGTGGACCTATGTATTTACTGCGATGTGGGATTCGAATCTGGTTTTTCTCCGCAGATCAGAGGTGTTATCGCCCGGGGAGCTGTGGCAACTTAGACCTTAGCAGCTTTACTGATTGTTGAGGACCATTTGCGGCGCAGGGCGGCTCATCTCGACTTGCGCGCTCACTTTCTGCAAGCCCGCGGTTAGCGCTTCAATTTGCTCTTGCTGGTGCGCGGCAGCCGCTTGGAAGTCCTTCTTCAGTTGCACGATGGTCGCTTCCTGTTCCCGCACTTTGCGATGCTCT
>QHOM01000076.1 GCA_003218785.1 Verrucomicrobiota bacterium | reverse complement strand
ACATGGGAGTTTTTCTCGGCATGCTTTGGTTCTATCACAGCAGCGGCACACTGCTTTTCTACGATGAAGGACACGGTTGCCTTGACAACGCGGGACTCGCCATGCTCACTGCAAGCGCCACGTACATTGCGCTGCTGATTTTCTGCGGCGCGGTTGGAAAATCGGGCCAATTCCCGCTGCATATTTGGTTGCCGGATGCAATGGAGGGCCCGACGCCGGTTAGCGCGTTGATCCACGCCGCTACCATGGTTGCGGCGGGCGTATTTCTCGTCGCACGCGTCTATCCGCTCTTTTCGTTAGGCGCGATCGGCGGCGTAACGCCTTCGCTAACCGTGGTCGTGTGGATCGGTGTCACCACAGCACTCATGGCTGCGCTCATCGCGATCGCTCAGGCGGACATCAAACGCATTCTCGCCTACTCGACCGTGTCCCAGCTTGGCCTGATGATGGTGTCGCTTGGTGTGGGCGGTGTAGCGGCTGGTATCATGCATCTGCTCGCGCACGGTTTTTTCAAGGCGCTTCTATTTCTCGGCGCAGGCTCGGTGATTCACGGATGTCATCATGACCAGGACATTCGCAAAATGGGCGGCCTGCGCCGGTTCATGCCGGTCACATTCCTCACATACGCCGTTGGTATGATGGCGCTCAGTGGCGTGCCGCTCTTTTTTTCGGGAGGCTGGACGAAAGAAGAAATTTTGCACGCCACGGCGGATTGGCCGAGGTCGCACGTGCCCTATTACCTCGTTTTGGCCGGCATCATCCTGACCGCGCTCTACATGACGCGCCAGATCATCTACGTCTTTTTCGGCGATCGACGCGACCGGCACCGGAACAGAGACTTCCAGTCTGTGTCCCGCGACGCGCACGAAAGCCCGGGTGTGATGACAGCACCGCTCATCGTACTCGCGCTTTGCGCAATTTTCTTCAGCGTCGTACTCACGCCTGCGTGGCCGTGGCTGCACAGTTATCTCGCTCGCGAATCGGCACAGTTTGATATCACGCGATTGATCCACCCGATGCTTTTCGTGTCGCTTGTGCTCGTAGCTGCCGGCATCGGACTTGGTGTTCTGGTGTATCGCCGCGCCGGCGTGCAAGATCGCCATCGTCCGGCCGAGACCGATCCGCTCGAGTACATGCAGCCTGCGTTGTTTCGTTTCCTCGAAAACAAAATGTGGCTAGACGAACTTTACGATCGGACCGTGATCGCGTTCGCCACGGCCAGCGCGCGCGTCTCCGAGTGGATGGATCGCCGCGTTTGGGACGGTTTAGTGCGGGCCCTTGGAAGGCTCGGCCAGCTCTTTGGAATTGTCACAACGGACTTGGACGAGCGTGGCATCAATGCCGGAGTCGATGAAACCATGACCGGCACGCGTGGTCTGGGCCGGGTAATGTCCGGTTGGCACTCAGGACAAATCCAAACTTATCTCGGCGTCGTCGCCATCGGCATGCTCGCGCTGTTGCTTCTTTACGCATGGCTGGCTTGATCACAGCGCTCATCATTATTCCGCTCATCGGCGCGTTTGCGCTGTACGTCGGACGGCCGAGAAATGCGCGCGCGATCGCGCTCATGTTTAACGCGCTCGCGGCGTTGTGTGCGCTACTGCTCTGGCAAAAATTCGACACAAGCGTTGCCGGTCTTCAAATCGTCGAACGTCACGCGTGGATTCCGAGCATCGGCGCCGAGTATCTCGTCGGGATCGACGGTCTGAGTCTGCTGCTAGTGTTGCTCACGTCGCTCATCATCCCTTTCGCGTTTCTCGCTCGACGCATGAATCGCATGTTCTGCGCCATCATGCTGGTGATGCAGTCGGCGCTCTACGGCACATTCACCGCGCAGAATTTCGTTCTGTGGTTTTTGTTTTATGAAATGAGTCTCGTCCCCGCGTTCCTGCTCATCAAAATCTGGGGCGGCGAAAACCGCGACCTCGCGGCAACGAAATTCTTCCTCTACACATTTCTCGGCAGCGTCGCGATGCTGCTCTCGTTTCTAGGAATTTATTTCGCAAAAGGTACGTTCGACTTCGCCGCGCTCTCGAATCTCGGAAAAAACGGGCTGCTCAACGGCAAGGTCGCGTGGCTCGCCTTTGCTGGAATTTTTCTCGGACTGGCGGTCAAGGTGCCGCTCTTTCCATTTCACACCTGGCTGCCCGACGCATATGAGAGCGCACCAACCGGCGTGTCGATGGTGCTGACGGGTGTGCTCTCCAAGATGGGCGTTTACGGTTTCGTACGTCTGTTGCTTCCGCTTTTCCCTAACGAAATTAGAATCCTCGGCCCATGGCTGCTTGGACTGGCAGTTTGCTCGATTGTCTTTGCATCGCTCGCGGCGTGGGCGCAGGCGGATTTGAAACGGATGGTCGCCTATCTGTCGATCAACCATCTCGGGTACTGCATGCTCGGTCTCTTCGCTGTGACTGCTTCGCCCATCGTCGGCGCTAAGATCGACACGCACGCGGCGTTGAGCGGTGTCTTTATGCAAATCTTCAATCACGGCATCACCGCGGCCGCGTTGTTCTATTACGTCGGTCTGCTTGAGCAGCGGCGCGGCCTGCGCGGCATTAATGATTTCGGTGGATTGATGCAGCGGACGCCGCTGCTGTGCGGCTGGATGAGCGTCGCCATGTTTTCGTCGCTTGGTCTGCCGGGACTAAACGGATTCATTGGCGAATTTCTTATTTTCAAAGGCTCATTCGCAACAGCCGCTTCGTTCACCGCTGTCGCCGTAATCGGTCTGCTGGTCACGGCGATCGCATTTGCTCGCGCCATGCAAGCGCTTTTCAGCGGTCCGCTGGCTACGAGTTGCGGCGCGTTCCCTGATCTCCTGCGAAGCGAAAAAATCGTCGTCGTCCCGATCACATTGCTCATGTTCGCCATCGGCATCGTCCCGCAGTTCGTCTTCAACATCTTCAATACGACCGTTGTTCAAATGGCACGATTGTTTGCTTGAATGCCGTTGGAATGAATAAGGAAATCATTCCAATTCAGCAGGTCGCGCAGGCAATTCGTTTCCTGCGTGGAGAAAGGGTCCTTCTCGATTTTGATCTGGCGCAACTTTACGGCGTCACTGCCGGTAACCTAAACAAAGCCGTCAGGCGCAACTGCGACCGATTTCCAGCGGACTTTATCTTTCAACTCACGGCTGAGGAGACAAAATCTTCGATATTCCAAATTGGAATATCGAAAGGCCAAGGTGGGCGGCGCCATTTCCCGCACGCATTCACGGAACAGGGCGTGGCGATGTTGTCCAGCGTCTTGAACAGCGAGCTTGGCTGTAGTGGCAGGCGTGTCGCCTGCAATGCCCTTCCAAATCGCAGCCGGCACGGCTGCCTCTACAGCTCATGCTTGCGTGGACCATTTATATCACGTTTGCCGGCGCGGTTCTGCTGCTTTTTATACCGCGCGCGTTTTCGCGTTGGCTCGCGCTCCTGATTACCATCGCCGGATTCGCAATCAGTCTCATCGCGTTATTCCAAACGCCGATTACCGATCTTGCGCACTTCGCGACAATTGTGAGCGTGCCGTGGGTGTCAGCGCTCGGTATGAATTATCATCTCGCGGTCGATGGCATTAGCCTGACGATGGCTCTTGTCACTGGCATCGTCGCCGTGAGCACGGTGCTCTTCTCGTGGGATGTCGAACATCGGCAGAACGAATTTTTTTTCTGGCTGCTCCTTGTTGTCGCCGGTTCGTACGGCGTCTTCCTCAGCGCCGATTTGTTTTTGCTCTTCTTCTTCTACGAACTCGTGATCGTTCCAAAATATTTCCTCATCGCGATCTTCGGATCGACCAACAAGGAATATGGCGCGATGAAGCTGACTCTTTATTCGTTCTTTGGCGGCGCACTCGTCTTCATCGGTATTCTTGCCGCCTATGTGACAGCCGGCTCGTTAGACCTGAATCACCTCGCCCAATTTCAGTTCGCGCCGCAGCTGCAATTGTGGGCGTTCCCGGTGTTGTTCCTCGGATTCGCTGTGCTCGCCGGCACCTGGCCTTTGCACACGTGGGCGCCAACCGGTCACGTCGCCGCGCCCACCGCAGGCTCGATGTTGCTCGCTGGAATCGTGATGAAACTCGGTTCTTACGGCGGGCTACGCGTCGCGATGAATCTTTTCCCGCAAGGTTTCCAAATGTGGAGCAAATGGATCGCCGTTCTCGCCGTGATCGGTATTCTTTACGCTGCGGCAGTGGCGCTCCGCCAGAGCGACCTGAAATTCGTCATCGGCTATTCGAGCGTCAGCCATATGGGATTCGTCCTCCTCGGTCTGGCCACGGCCAACGCACTCGGCGTCTCAGGCGCAGTTTTGCAAATGTTCTCGCACGGCGTCATCGCAGCCCTGCTTTTCGCTGTGGCCGGACGGATGCTCTATCGCCGCACACACACGCGCGACCTCGACGCGCTCTCGGGAATAAATCTTGGTCGCGCCCTGCCATTTGCCGCGTTTACCTTCGTCATCGCATCGGCTGCCTCGATGGGTATCCCCGGATTGAGCGGGTTCGCAGCTGAAATCACGATTTTGATCGGCGCATGGAAAGCCTTTCCGATCGCTGTCTGGATCACCGGCATTGGCATGGTTCTCGTCGCTGCGTTCACGCTGCGCGCTCTGAAGAAATCTTTCTTCGGCGACGGAACCTCGAGCGTCCGCGTGCAGGAGGGCCGCGTGCTTGTCGATTCGGATTGGAAAGAGCAACCGGATATTTCAGCGGCGGAAAAATGGGGCGCCGGTTTGCTTATGTTCGCAACCCTTGCCGTCGGGCTTTATCCCAAACTGTTGCTCGATCGCATTCAGCCCGCCGTCGAAGCGATGAGGTTTTTGAAATGAGAACGCGTTGCGCTGCGAATCGGATTGCGGAGCACATGCGTCTCCTGTGTTGGCGATCGCGTCCTCGCGATCGCGGACTTCTTTGTGAAAGTGTCGGTAAGTTGGTTTTGACGAGGGCGGCAAAGCCAGCACCGAGGGCGCGTGCGCTCCCCGGAATTTCTTGTTCGCTGCCGCGGTTGTAAGATCGACATGAGCTACCTCGAATTCCTCAAACTGGCTTCACCCGAAGCAATCGTGGTTCTGACTGCGCTCAGCGTTCTCGCAATTGGCCTGGCGAGCGCGCGCACATCAGCGTTTTGTTCCTTCTTCGCCGCGCTTGGACTCGGTATTGCAATCGGCGCGGTATTTCTGTTGCCGCAAAACGCGACGCTGTTTGCGGGAATGCTCGTGATCTCGCCGCTCGCGTCGCTCTTTAAAATCATTTGCATTTCGCTCGCATTTTTCACGGTGCTTCTTGCGCGCAACGACGGGGCGTCACGCAATCACGGCGAGTATCTTGCCATGCTTCTGCTCGCCACCATCGGCCTCATGTTGCTCGTCGGCAGCGAAGAGTTGCTCATGATTTTCATCGGGCTCGAGCTAACCGGCCTCTCGCTTTATGTCATGACCGCGTTCGACAAGAGCGACGTGCGCTCCGCCGAAGCGGGGCTGAAATATTTCCTGTTCGGCAGCACCGCCAGCGCGTTCACACTATTTGGAATCAGCTTTATCTACGGCATGTCTGGGGCGACGGGCCTCGCCGCGATTGGCCAGAAACTAACTCCCGGCCCGCTGCAACCGCTGCTCGCCGTCGGTATCGTCATGACTCTTATCGGTTTCGCCTTCAAAATCGCCGCCGCGCCGTTCCATCTTTGGGCGCCCGATGCTTACCAAGGCGCGCCGGTCCCGAGTGCGGCGTTCATCGCTTCGGGCTCGAAGGTCGCGTCGTTCGTCGTGCTTGGAAAGATCGTGTTCATCGGCTTTGCTCCGGTGAAGGGTAGCGCTGACTGGCACGCGATGGTCGCAGGCTGGTCGCCCGTGCTCGCCGCGCTCGCTGCATTGTCGATCTTGGTAGGCAATCTTGTCGCGCTCGCGCAGACCAACGTGCGCCGACTGCTCGCATACTCAGCCGTCGCTCACGCTGGCTACACGCTGCTCGGAATCGTTGCTGGGGGACGCGACGGATTTTCCGCAACGTTGTTCTACACTACTGTTTACGCCATGACTCTCGTCGGCGCATTCGGCGTTGTCGGGCTGGTCCGACGCCAAACGGGTGGCGACGATTTTTCCAATTTTTCAGGGCTATGGACGCGTTCGCCGTTGCTCGCTGGATGTATGGCGGTCTTCATGTTGTCGCTAGCTGGCATACCGCCGCTGGCCGGATTTTTCGGAAAATTCTACCTGTTCAGCGCCGCGCTGCGCGCCAGTGGAAATCACGGCCTGCTCTGGCTTGTCGCGCTGGCGCTCTTTGGCAGCCTTATCTCGCTGTACTATTATCTCATTGTGCTGAAAGTGATCTTCGTTGACGAAACAGCGACCGACACCTTGGCAGTCAAAGCCGATTTGTTGTCGCGAACGTCGTTGACACTGCTTGCTCTGCTCGTTCTCTTCCTCGGCATAACGCCGCAAATATTGGCCGCGCGAATTATCGCTTCGCTGCCTTAGAACCCTACCTTCGTGAAAAAATGCGTGCTCAATTGCTCAGCGGCAACCTATAAATCTCTTGTGGATCGACAATGAACAAACAAATCGCAAAAGTTGATTACGTGAAGGCAGGCAGCATCAGCCAGTTCATTGACCGCCATTATCGGCACTTCAATGCGGCAGTCCTCAAAGACGCTGCCGACGCCTACATCGCGCATCTCGACCGCGGTGGAAAAATGATGATCACGCTCGCAGGCGCAATGAGCACGGCCGAGCTGGGCGTGTCCCTCGCGGAAATGATCCGGCAGGATAAAGTCCACGCCATTACCTGCACCGGCGCGAACCTGGAGGAGGACCTCTTCAATCTCGTCGCGCGTAGTAAGTATGAGCGCATTCCGAATTACCGGGAGCTGACTGCGCAGCAAGAGGAAGAACTGCTAGCTCGTCATTTGAACCGGATAACGGACACCTGCATCCCGGAAGAGGAGGCCATCCGCCGGATCGAAAAGGTGGTCATCGACGAGTGGATGATGGCTGCGAAGAAAAAAGAACACTTTTTCCCGCACGAGTTTCTTTTCAAGATCTTACGGGAATGCCGGCTCAAGAAGTTCTACGAGATCGATCCGGCGGACAGTTGGATGATGGCCGCCGCGCAACAGAACCTTCCGTTGTTCGTTCCCGGATGGGAGGATTCAACGCTGGGAAATATCTATGCCGCGCGCTGTATCACGGGAGCAATCAGCGATGTTCACACCGTGCGCTCTGGAATCGAATACATGATCGAGCTAGCGGAATGGTACCGCCGCGTATCGCAGGAGTCTCTAATCGGCTTCTTTCAAATCGGCGGCGGCATCGCAGGCGATTTTCCAATTTGCGTTGTACCCATGCTCAATCAGGACGTGGTCCGCACGCTTGTTCCCGAGTGGAGTTATTTCTGCCAGATCAGTGATTCCACCACCAGCTTCGGCTCGTATTCTGGCGCCGTGCCCAACGAAAAAATCACGTGGGGCAAACTGAGTGTCGATACGCCGAGATACATCATCGAGTCCGACGCTACAATTGTTGCACCACTGGTCTTCGCGAAAGTGCTCGGCTGGTAATCGCTGACTTCTGGCCGCGGATTTTTGCTTCCGGTTTTGTCTGAGTTGGACGGTTGAGCGTTTTGTCCCTAAGGGTTGAACCGCGAAGTGGTGAAGATCATACACAAAACCACCACACCTTTGAGTGGTAGGAGGACCGCGGCGGGAATGAGGTAAAAACAATGGAGATAAATTATACTCGGAAAAAATAGTGATGACCTCGGAGGAACTGACGATGCCTGCCGCGCCGTAGCCTCGGTGAAGGCGGGGGATCAACTACAAGAAATAGAAACCAACGTTCCATGGGGGTGAACAGGCTGCCCGAGTGGAATCGAACGATTGGTTTGGGTGTTATGCTCTGGCCCGGCCAAACATAGCTCCGCCACCCCCTGAACCGATCCAAGGTTCCCGTGTTTCGCTAGTGACTGGCGATCATAAACGGCTTACGATCCACGCAGCTTTTGTATTTTCACGGCGCGCGTTTGTCACCGCTGCTCGTGTTTACTGCCAGTGGCCCGCAATCCACACCCAGCCGCCGGACCTCCGCACCCAGTGGCCTGCGACCCAAACAGCCGCCGGCGTTGGACGCGCGATCCACGTGCCGGGGACCCACACATACTGGGCTCCGGTCCAGCGCCAATAACCGCTTGTCCAGACATACGCTGGTCCTGGCGAGACGGGCTGCGTCTCGACGCGAACCACAGGCGGAGCCTGAGTTACCAAGACCTCTCGCGTGGCTGGACCCGTCGTTGTTACTTCTCGGGTGGTGGTCACCGTCGTTGGTTCCTCAGCGCAGCCGACCAGTGCGAATGTCGCCAACACCAATAGGTAAGGGCTTCTTCTCATATATGCCTCCTCGTTTAGGAATTCGTTTTGCGCTAGGCGTTCGGCTTTATCAGAATGAAACCCCTCGTCGCACTCGATGGCGAAAGACCAATTTTGATCCGATGATATGTGATGCTTTACGTTGTGGCCACTCCGATTGGCAATCTGGGCGATATCACGTTGCGCGCACTTGAGGTGTTGAAGTCAGTCGATCTAATCGCCGCTGAAGACACGCGGAATTCCGGGATATTACTGAAGCATTTCGGAATCAAAAAGCCGCTCATCAGTTATCACGAACACAACGAAGCCATGCGCAGCGCGCAGTTGACCGAACGAATGGCCGCGGGAGAAGACGTTGCGCTAACCACGGACGCTGGAACGCCCGGTCTATCTGACCCAGGCGCACGCCTCATTCGGGAATGTATCAAGCGCGGGCTGGCTTTCACAATAATCCCCGGGCCCTCCTCAATTCTTACGGCGCTCGCCGGCTCGGGCTTCTCAATGGAGAAATTTTACTTCCGCGGATTTCTTCCAGTTAAAAGCGGCCAGCGCGAGCGCGAATTACGAGTAGCCGTTGACCGTGCAGAGACAACAATTTTTTTCGAATCGCCTTACCGATTAGCCAAAACGCTCAAGGTTTGCATCGACATCATGCCCAATCGACAACTCTGCGTTGCGCGGGAACTCACAAAAAAATTCGAGGAATTCCGCCGCGGCGCTCCTGCCGAACTCCTGGCGCACTACCAAGCGCATCCGCCAAAGGGCGAGATCGTACTAATCATTTCTGGTGGGGCGGAACTCAGATTGCCCTGAGCATGCCGAACGAGAGCCCACGAATTCCACGGCTCAGCAGAGCGCAGCCCCACCGAGTCAGGTTTCCGCTTGTCAAAGTCGCGCATTTGTGGAACTTTGCGCGGCTTTTTCCTCAGAAGCGCTTATGGCTTACGCAATTATCAAGACTGGCGGCAGGCAGTTCCGCGTCGCGGAAGGCGACACGATTGATGTCGATCTTCTCGATATCGAGGCGGGTAAGACCGCGACGTTCGGCAATGTGTTGATGTATGCTGACGGGAAAAACGTGACGCACGGTAATCCGCTCATTTCTGAGGCAAAGGTCACTGCCGAAGTTGTCGAGCAGCGCAAAGATAAAAAAGTGATCGCGTTTAAGTTCAAACGGCGTAAAGGTTATCATCGCACCGTCGGACACCGCCGAAAGCTGACGCGAGTGAAAATCAGGAGCATCAGTATTGGCGCGAAGAAAACCGCCGCGAAAAAGGGCGAGGAGTAAAGCTGCCATCCATCAACTCTAAACTACCAACTATTAACTTTCATAATGGCTCATAAAAAAGGACAAGGCAGCGTTAAGAACGGCCGCGACAGCGTCAGCAAACGGCTGGGCGTGAAAAAGTTCGGCAGCGAGATGGTCGTCGCGGGCAACATCATCGTCCGCCAGCGTGGAACCAAATTTTTACCGGGAAAAAACGTGGGACTCGGCCGCGATTACACAATTTTCGCGCTGCTCGATGGAAATGTGCGCTTTGATCGCGCGGGCCGGCGAGTAAATGTCGATCCTGTCGTGACCGGAAAATAGCCGGTTGATTCTGCTTTCCGGGTTCAACGGCTTGCGGTATAAACCGATTTCGATGATGAGATATAACACGTTTATCCTCTTTGGCGCGCCCGGCAGCGGCAAAGGTACGCAAGGCAAGACGCTGGGCACGATCCCGCGCTTTTATCATTGCGCCTGCGGCGATGTATTCCGCTCGATCGACACGCGCACGAAGGTAGGCAAAGCGTTCCTTGAATACTCGAGCAGAGGCCAACTCGTGCCGGACGAGATCACAGTCGAGCTCTGGCGAGAGGCGATCGATGCGACGGTAGAGGCGCACAATTTTAAGCCGGACATCGATACACTCGTGCTCGACGGGATTCCACGCAATATCGGGCAGGCGAAAATCATGGAGGAAATGATCGATGTAAAAAAAGTGTTTCATCTCTCCTGCCCCAGCCGCGAAACGCTTTTTTCCCGGCTGAAAAAACGCGCCTTGAAAGACAACCGCCTCGACGACGCAAACGACCACGTCATCGAGCGCCGTCTCGACACCTACGAAACGGAATCGAGGCCGGTGCTCTCCTATTATCCGCAAGAGCTAATCACTGTGGTTGACGCAACTCAGCCGCCCGCCAAAGTTCTGTTCGAGATCCTGGAGAGCGTGAACAACGGCGTCTATGAGCCAGCAGCAGCAGTTTGAAAATTTCACCGCTTCGAGCCTCTACTGCGAAAAATGCAAAACCGCGATGGCGGTACGCCAGAGGTTACTGTTAGTCCTGCCAGACCGCGAGATTTTTGATTATCTCTGCACCGGCTGCGGATCGTCGGTGGGTCGCCGTGAGATCACGGCCGGCGAAAAATTGATGGCTCAAGCGATGGCTGGGCGGCCTCCGCGCCGATCGGCGGCGCTCCACGAGCTGACGCCATAATTCGGCATGCGCATCGTTTTCATCGGCGCGGGCGAAATCGGCGTGCCGGCGCTGCGAGTTTTGTTGCAGTCGAGCGAGCATGACCTCGTCGCAGTCGTCACGCAGCCGGACAAACCGGTCGGACGTGCGCAGCAAATCGAGCCGTCACCAATCAGAAAAGCACTCGCTGAAACGAAGACGTCGATCCTAGAGCCGGCGCGGATCAAAAATCGACAAGTAATCGACGAGATACGCGCCCTGACACCAGACATAATCGCCGTGATGGCTTACGGACAAATTCTGCCGCGTGAAGTGCTCGATATTCCGGCTATCGCTTGTCTAAATTTGCACGCGTCCCTTCTGCCGCGCTGGCGCGGAGCTGCGCCGATCCAGGCGGCCATCGCCGCGGGCGATCGCGAGACTGGCATCACCGTGATGTACATGGCTGAAGGCCTCGACACCGGCGACATCCTGCTGCAGCGCAAGATCGAGATCTTGCCGACGGACACGGGCGGATCATTACATGACCGATTAGCGCAGCTTGCGCCGGAGGCATTGCTCGAGGCTTTGCAAATGCTTATGAAAGGCAATGCGCAGCGCACTCCGCAAGACAATGCGCTTGCTACTTACGCGCCGAAACTGACTCGCGACGACGGCAAAATCGATTGGTCGGAGTCCGCCGAAATAATTGAGAGAAAAATCCGTGCGCTTAATCCATGGCCGGGCGCGTTTGCATTGGTCAGCGAAAAATCTGGCCGGGTAATGAGACTGAAAGTCTTCGATGCGAAAACAGTGGATGAAAAAGGAAGGCCAGCGGAAATCTCGCGCGCTGACAATCAAGGATTAATCGTCGGCACCGGCGACAACACGATTTCGTTAGGACATGTACAGCTAGAGGGAAAGCGGCGCATGAGCGCTTACGACTTTGTCCGAGGCCACGCGCGATTGCTCGGCCGAAAGCTTAGTTAATCGACTGGCCGGCGTCAGCGACGCCGGCTACAGCTCATTTTCCTTTTCAAGATCGGCATCTTCTGTTTGATGATTGTTCGCGATCATGCAAACGGAGGCGCCAGCCTATAAACGCATTGTGCTCAAGTTGAGCGGCGAAGCGCTACAAGAGCGTGGAGCGCGGGACAATATTTCGCCGGCGGTCGTGCATGAGATTGCTCAACGGATAAGAGATGTGCGCGATCTCGGCGTGCAGGTGGCGGTCGTGATTGGCGGCGGGAATATCTGGCGTGGTCTATCTGCGTCGCATCGCGGCATGGATCGAACAACGGCCGATTACATGGGTATGCTGGCCACGGTGATCAACGCGCTGGCGCTACGCAGCACGCTCAGTCAGATGGGCGTCGAAACGCGCGTACAAACGGCTATCGAAATGAAAAATGTGGCCGAGCCCTTCATTTTGGGCCGCGCCATCCGCCATCTCGAACTCGGGCGCGTTGTTATTTTCGCCGCCGGCACCGGTAACCCCTACTTCTCGACCGACACGACAGCGGCGCTGCGTGCGAGCGAGATTCGCGCCGAAGTCATCCTAAAAGCCACCAAAGTCGCTGGCGTCTATGATCGAGATCCAAATATTCATGCAGACGCGCGACTCTACGATCGCCTCACATTTACTGAAGCGCTCACGAAACGGTTGCAGATCATGGATTCGACGGCGTTCAGTCTTTGCATGGACAACAAGATCCCGATCGTGATTTTCGACATGAATAAGCCGAGCAACATTCGCGATGCTGTGCTCGGAGGAAAAGTCGGGACCCTGGTTTGCGACGAACCGCAACCGAAGTAAAGATTCAGCAGCATGAGCAGAGACGACATTCTTCTGGAGGCCGAGATGGCGATGGAAAAGAGCGTCGACTACATGGTGCACGAATTTGCCGCCGTCCGTACGGGCAAAGCTTCCCCTGGGCTGGTGGAAAATGTCGATGTGCAAGCATACGGATCGACCATGAAGCTGAAGCAACTCGCGTTAATCACAACACCAGAGCCGCGTTTACTCGTTGTTCAGCCGTTCGACGCGGGCACGGTGCAGGATATCGAGAGAGCGCTGAAGGAATCGAAAATCGGGATCATGCCGGCGGTTGATGGAAAGATCATTCGACTACCGATTCCGGAATTATCGGAAGAGCGCCGCAAAGATCTCGTGCGGTCGCTCGGCAAAATGGCGGAGGAAGCGCGCGTGCGGGTGCGGGCAAACCGGCGCACGGCGCTCGACGAAGCGAAGAAACTCAAAGCCGCAGGCGAGTTAAGCGAGGACGAATTGCGCGACGTGGAAGAAGAAGTGCAAAAGCTGACCGATCGCTTTGTCAAATCCGCCGATGATCATCTCAAGCACAAAGAAGCTGAGATCATGAAGGTGTGAACGGCTGTTGCTAAAGGCACGTTCGTTCTGCAGCCACGGCGCTCTGTTGTCGTGTCGTGTGGAAACACCCCGACAGAGCGGGGCGACTACATTACAGCCGCACCAGGTCGACCAGAAACTGGCACCAAAGATAAATCATCCCGCGCCAGGAATATTTTACGTCGCCTGCTGCAGTTTGTTTGAGAACTCCCTTGTGGATGTTGTGCGCGATTTGGTCGCGCAGATCGTTTTCCATTTCCGTTTGAATCCGCTCTTCGTCGAGCGCATCGATTCCGTCCGCGTTTACGCCGTTTCGGCGAAGAAACTCTCGATGACTTTGATAAAGCTGCCAGAACGATTGATCCGGCCGTTGACGATTAGTACGGAAGCAGGGCGTGAGCTTTAAACCGTAAGAGAGCGGATAGTTCCACGTCGTCCAGACCGTGCCACCCTTCGCGCGCGATGAAATTCGCAGATAATAAAATGAGAGATCATGCTGTTCGTTCAGGCAGATGGCGGCCTGCGCTCGATCCCCTTCTTTATAGAACAATCGGAAAAATTGTCGATAATCCTCCCAGTCCCACCCCGCGTCGCCTACATGCACGAACCCTTCCTCCTCGATCTCACGCGTGATCTCCCTGAGCGCAGGAAAAGTATCCGATGATGGCGGACTTTTCGGCCGGAGCTGTTTTTCCTTCGGTAGCCGAAGCGCGCGAATCCGAGTAAGAATTTCCAGCCACGGCAAGAAGAGCCAGCTCACCGCAGCGGTCAGACCCAGCACCCAGCTGCCAGTAATGAAATAAACGGCGAGAAAACTGGCGACAAGAATACCGAGTGCGCCCGCTTTTTGCGAATACGAATTTGGAAAACTGCGCAAACCAACACTGAGCAGTGCCACGCCGAGCGTGAGAAAAAGGGGAAACAGCATTATGGATTGGTTAGGGATTGATTTGATGCTCGCTCAGAAATTTCTCGAGCTGATCGGTATCGAAATTGGCCAGCACCCTATCACCTGCCACGAACGTCGGGACATAAGTCTGGTCGGAAAGCTTTTTCATCTCTTCATATGCTTGTCGATCTTTGCCGATATCAACAATATTGAAGCGGTAACCTTTCTCGGTGAGATACTCCTTCGCGTCAATGCACCATGAGCACCATTCGCGACTGTAAAGCTTTAATTCCACGGTTGCTGCGGGAATAAACAGGAGCGGAGTGCGCCGTCAACAAAAGTAGAGCGTCACGTCGATGATGCCCCGGTGGATAGGCCGGTCCGTCGGGCGATGCCAATTATGTGTCGGCTCCGCCGACATTGTTTTAGTATCGAGCACGAACTGCTGGATCCCACCCGCTTCGCACGATAAGTTAGAATCAGTACGATTTTGCCCAGGCGACGCGACGCGCACTCGGCTCGCCCGTGAAAATGTAAGGTCATTCTTAATCTGTTCTTCGACTTCGCGGGAGCCGTTCCAGTGGGTAAGGGCAAAGCCGCCATGAATTTCGGGTTTCGCCGCATTTTTCGGAGTGAAGAAGTCGTAAAACTCCGTTTTGGAATTGATCACGCGTGTATGCTCATCGCGAAATTCTTTCGCCCGCTCGAAGAGATTTTGCTGGATCGAAGCAAGAATCTCGGATGCTCGCGAACGCAATTCCCGCGTCGAGATCAACTCTTTCGATCTCACAGGCTGATCACGCCGGCTCACCATCACATTGCCTGATGCGAGGTCGCGCGGGCCAATCTCGATTCGTAAGGGGACGCCTTTCTTGATCCATTCCCAATTTTTTATGCCACCGCCTAGATCGCGGCGATCGACTTCCACTTCAATCGCAAGATCTACATATCGAGTCTCGCGCAACTCTTTCGCGAGCTTGTCGCAAGATTCCATCACGGCGGCGCGTGTTTCTTCTTTTGGCGTGATCGGCAAAATCACAATCTGTGTTGGCGCGATCCGCGGCGGCAGAACCAATCCGTCGTCGTCGCCGTGCGTCATCACTATCGTGCCGACAAGTCGCGTGGTCATCCCCCAGCTCGTGGTCCAACCGAACTCCTGTTGACCTTTGCGGTTCTGAAACTGAATGTCGCTGGCGCGCGAAAAATTCTGTCCGAGAAAATGGGAGGTGCCAGCCTGGATTGCTTTCCGGTCTTGCGCCATCGCTTCGAGCGTCAAGGTTTGTACGGCACCAGGAAATCTTTCGCTCTCGGACTTCGCACCGGTCAAAACAGGAACGGCGAGATGATCGCGCACAAAGCGTTCATAAACATCGAGAATCAATCTCGCTTCCGCGCGCGCCTCCGCTTCGGTCTCGTGAACAGTATGACCCTCCTGCCAAAGAAATTCGGTGGTGCGCAAAAAAAGGCGCGGTCGCATTTCCCAGCGGACAACGTTCGCCCACTGATTGATCAGGATGGGAAGATCGCGATATGATTGCACCCATTTTGCGTAGCTCGCGCCGATAATCGTCTCCGACGTTGGCCGGACTACCAGCGGCTCAGTGAGTGCGCTAGCCGGCCTTAATTTTCCGTCCGCATCCGCTTCCAGCCGGCTGTGTGTGACCACCGCACATTCTTTGGCGAAGCCTTCTACATGCTCCGCTTCTTTTGCGAAATAACTCAACGGGATGAAAAGCGGGAAGTAAGCGTTGCGATGTCCGGTCGCGCGAAACATCGCATCAAGCTGGCGCTGTATGTTCTCCCAAATGCCGTAGCCCCACGGACGGATCACCATGCAACCACGCACATCCGATGGCTCGGCCAGCTCCGCCCCGCGAATGACTTGCTGATACCATTCAGGAAAGTCTTCGGCGCGCCGCGGCGTGATTGCGGTTTTCGTGGAAGTTTCTACGGATTTTACCATGCGAGGAGCGGAACAATTAAACTGGCGTAATGCAAATGACCAGTAGCCATTTGGGCATAACGCGGCGTTTCAATAAATCCCCTATCTGAAAGTCTTGCTCGATGACCGACTTGGCCGCCCTTCAGTATAGCCGCTGGCGAAATTAATCGCGCAAACGCTGCCATAAAGCACGTGCGGTCCCTACGCTGCACCGGCGTAGTTAAAGTTGGGATTGAAAATGTTTTTGCGATGTGGCCGTCCTAGGCGCCCATCGTCGATGATGAGCGTAAGAACGATCGCGCGCGCAGTCGTTTTCCCGTAAGCAATGTTTTCACCCCAGAGTCCCGCCCAAATTCCGTAACGGCTCAGGCGATCCACGGGACTACTCTGGTCACCGCCGCCGTGTCCTGTGAGGCCGCCAGCCTGATCGGCGCAATGATCGGCCGCGGCGAGACACATCCCCGGGCGACAGCCGGAGCGGTTGTTCCGGGCTAGCTGCGCGCAGGAAGCGCACAGTCTCCTCTATCGACGCTCGATCCTTCTTTCATCCGCCATTTCATTCCTCCTGGAAGAACGACGGAGCCGCCATCGTAGCGCGAACGCAATTCTCGACATATGTCGCGTAAAGAGGGGGATTCTTTTGCGCAATGTTGATCTCCCGAATGACGGTGCCGGCTGAAACGCCTTCGTCTTCTTTTGCTGAACCACCGCAGATCGCAAGCGCGCAAAAGAAGACCAGCTGGACAAAGCGCATCTCGAGCGAAAATTTGACACTCTGTGGCATGGCCCGTAGTTTTCGTGCCTTTTCCGCTCGTATGAAAACCTTTTCTGCCAAAGCCAACGAAGTCCCGCGTAAATGGTGGGTGATCGACGCCAATGGCCAGGTGCTGGGCCAAGTCGCGGTAAAAGCGGCCAAGTTGCTGCGCGGCAAGGAAAAGGCCATTTTCACACCGCACGTGGATACGGGTGATTTTGTGGTGGTCATCAACGCCGAAAAAGTGCGACTCACCGGAAAAAAAGAAGAGCAGAAGAGTTACATGAGCTTTTCAGGGTACGTGGGCGGCCACAAATCAGAGAATGTCCGGGCGCGCCGCGCTCGGCATCCGGAATTACTGATCGAGCGGGCTGTGCGTGGAATGATTCCGCACAATCGGCTCGGTCGCGCCGTTTATCGGAAGTTGAAAGTTTATTGCGGGGATTCTCATCCGCATGCCGCGCAACAGCCGCAGGTGGTCAAAGTTGCCTAGAGTAATCTTATGCCTGAAACCCAAGAATTCGTCGCCACAGGTCGCCGCAAAACGTCAGTCGCGCGCATTCACATGACGCCAGGCAACGGAAAGATCGATATCAATGGTCGCAGCTTTGAAGATTATTTTCCGACGGTGTCATTGCAGAACGTAGTCCTGCAGCCGCTCCAAACAGCAAAAATGGTGAATGCCTACGACCTGTCGATAAACGCGAGCGGCGGTGGCGCGACCGGACAGGCCGGCGCCGTGCAGCTCGGCATCGCGCGCGCGCTTCTTCAGGTGGATGGTAATGTGCGTAGCACGTTGAAGACCGAAGGTATGCTCCGTCGAGACCCGCGTATGAAGGAGCGAAAGAAATCGGGGCAACCTGGCGCGCGGAAACGTTTCCAGTTCTCGAAACGATAATATCCGGGCATAGACTGGAGAGCCTGTGCCAGATCTACTTTGGCGTCGGGGCAGCTTTCGGAACAACCGATCCCGTTGGCATTGGAGCTGGCACTGCCAAAAATGGCGGGACTGACTGCGTGGCGGTCGCCTCCGATGGCCCGCTCGGCTTCAGCAAGCGCAATTCCTGCATCGCTTCACCCGCCCAAAAGCTCGCCCGGTGTTGGGTCAGGATTGTCTCGCAGATACGGCGCGCGTCGTCGATTCGGTTTTTTGTCTTCAGAATGTACACTTGCGAAAGTAGGGCCAGCGGCGCGGTAAAACTGGTCGGGTAAGTCGATGCGATTTGTTGGTACATCGACAATGCCTCGTCGCTCTTCCCCATTGATTCCAGATTGGCTGCCATCGCCATCCGCGCCGTGCTCACAAACTCATGATGCGGATTCTTCGTAATGAAGACCTGAAGAGTTGCGTTCGCTTCTGCGAACTTCTTTTCACCACGCTGCGCTTCAGCGAGCAAAAGATAAGCATCAGCGCCTGCCGGCGTCTTCGGGTAACGGTCAATCACCTGCTGATAGTCTTGCGCGCTCTTTGCGCTCGCTAACAAGGCCGATGCCGCTGCAGCCTGGCGATCGGAATAAAAGCGGTAACCTGTAAAGCCGATAACGGCGAGCACGATGATAATGAGCACCGCGATAATCTCATTTTTGAAGCGTTCCCAAAATACGATTGTTTCAAACGCTGCGTCGTGGGAAGGAGGCGGGGCCGTCGGCATGATTCGGTTTTGATGTGCTGCTCTCGCTATTTAAACCGCGCGAGCGTGGTGTTATGCCACGCGAAAGTTTTTCGCGCAAGCGCTGTAAAGAGGCCGGCAAACCATCAACTCTCTCAGGCCCGAGTGGAAGTGAAAAACATGTAAAGAATGATCGCTATCGCGGTCGCGACCACGATTATGCTAACCGACACGACCATGCCGCGGTCCGCTTTGATTTTCCCCGTCTCAATTGCACGGTTGACGATGTGATACCGCCAGCAGGCAAGGGCCGTCATTAACCCGCCGAGACCGATCATAATTTCTCCTAGCGGCAGAGATAAGCCGGTCGATTTGAGTTGAATCCGCGGATTGAGGTTCGAGGCCAAGTCTTGAATCCAAAGCCCAAATCGCGCGACAACAAATCCCAAGCCCATTACCGCGATGCTGGTCCGCACCCACGCGAGGAAGGTGCGTTCGTTGGCAAGGAGTTCGGTCTCGAATTTACCGTCTGCCAAAGGATGTTTGTTGGGTCGATTACTCATGGCGGTCCGTAGACCTCAATGCCAATTACCTCCCGCTTGTTTGACCTGAGCAACTAAATCCTCTCAAGAACGTAACGGATATCGCCTCGTGCTTGGATTTGTTTTGCGTCCTCAAAAATCGGCATGCGCGCGACAAACTTTCTTCCGGCGATACAGTCGTATCTATGAATGCATTCTGGAACTCCGTTGACATTTTACTTGGTCTGGGCGCGGAACCTAAGGATTTGACTTTCGTTCAAATCTCTCTGCGCGGAATAATCGTCTTCGTCGCGACATTAATAATGGTCCGACTCGGGCATAAGCGCTCGCTCGCGCACAAAACCCCGTTCGACGCCGTCTTGTTGGTCATTCTCGCCTCGGTGCTTTCACGCGCGATCAACGGTTCGGCAGCTTTCTTCGCCACGCTCGGCGGAGGCGTGGTTTTAGTCGGGCTACACCGGGCCTTTGCCCACCTGGCGTACTATTCCCATCGATTTGGAATCTTGGTCAAAGGCGCGCCGGACACCATCGTGCGGGATGGTGAATGCGACTTTCCCATGATGCGTCGCAACCACGTCTCTATGCATGATCTGGAAGAGGACATGCGCCTTGACGCGCACATCGATGACCTTTCGAAAGTTCGACTGGCCCGCGTGGAACGCAGCGGCGACATAAGCTTTATCACGAAAGAGTCGTAAACCCGACACAGAGCGAACAATTTTATTCCCAGGCGTAGCGGCGCTGCGGCTTACGCGCTAGTTTTTGCACGTGCAACGGCACGATAAACTTTTCATCCCGGGGCCAGTCGAGGTTTCGCCGAAAACGTGGGCGGCGTTTTCGCGCCCAATGATTGGGCATCGCGGCGAAGATTTCAAGAATCTTTACTGCGGGGTTCATCCAAAGCTCCAGACGTTGTTCGGAACAAAGCAGCCCGTGTTTCTTTGCACCTCCTCAGCTTGGGGCGTGATGGAAGCTTCAATCCGGAATCTGGTTGATCGGGGCGTGCTTTGTTGCATGTGCGGCGCATTCTCCGATAAATGGCTCGACGTTGCCAAGCGTTGCGGCAAAAACGCCGAGCCTTTGCAAGTCGATTGGGGAAAACATATCGATCACAAAGCGGTGGATCGGCGTTTAGCGACCGGAAAGTTCGATACTGTCACGCTGATCCACAACGAAACCTCAACCGGAGTGATGAATCCGCTTGGGGAAATCTGCTGCATTCTCGCGAAATACCCTGATATAACGCTCGTCGTCGATACCGTTTCATCATTTTCCGGGGTGAAGATCGACATGGACGCGCTCGGTATCGACGTAATGCTCACGGGCGCGCAAAAAGCGCTTGCGTTGCCACCGGGCTTCTCATTGTTTTCCGTTTCGGAAAAAGCATTCGCACGTGCGGGAAGGCTCCCGAATCGCGGATTTTATTTTGATTTTCTCGAGTTCCGCAAGCAGCAGGCGCAGTGGATGACGCCAAGCACACCCAGCATCGCACACATTCACGCGTTGCAATACAAGCTCGACGAAATTTTCGAAGAAGGATTCGAAGCGCGCTTTGATCGGCATGCGCGCACGAACGCGCTTGTGCACAATTGGGTTCGCAGCGCTGGCTTCGACTTTTTCGCTGAGGAAGGATTCCGCTCAAAAACGCTCACCTGCGTGAAGAATAGTCGAAACATCGACGTGCTAAAGCTCGCCCGTGATTTGCGCTCCAAACATCATCTCGTCATCGACCCCGGCTACGGCAAGATCCAAGGCAAAACCTTTCGTCTCTCCAATATGGGCGACGAAACGGAAGAATCTGTTTCAGTTCTACTCGCCTGTCTTGACGACGTTCTGTAGTTTTCCCCGCCCACCTCGCAGCGTAATTTCATACCTGCACGCGTGATTCATCTTGCTTTATGCCAGCGATCGAAGCTTCTGGGCTGACCAAAGTTTACCGTACGTACCGGAAAGAGCGCGGTCTCTGGGGTTCAATCAAAGGCCTGATCAAACGACGGTATGATGAAACGCGCGCGGCCGACCAGGTCTCCTTTAAAATCGAGGAAGGCGAGTTTGTAGGCTTTCTCGGCCCGAACGGCGCAGGCAAAACCACTGTGCTTAAGATGCTTTCCGGCTTGCTGAACCCGACGTCGGGTAATGCGCGCGTGCTCGGCTTCGTTCCGTGGGAGCGGCGCAACGAAATGAAAAGGCAGTTTAGCCTGCTGATGGGACAAAAGAATGCGCTCTGGTGGGACCTGCCCGCGCAGGAATCGCTCGAGCTCAACCGCGCCATATACGGGATCGATCGCACGCGGTTCAAAAAGGTCGTCGACGGATTGTCGGACCTTCTAGAAGTGCAGGACAAAATGAATGTGATGGTGCGCGAACTCTCGTTAGGCGAACGGATGAAGATGGAACTGATCTCCGCGCTCATTCACGAACCGCGCGTCCTTTTTCTGGATGAACCGACAATCGGCCTGGATGTGGTAAGCCAAAAACGTGTCCGCGAGTTTCTGCGCATTTATAACGAGGAACATCGCATCGTCACGCTGCTGACG
>QHOM01000138.1 GCA_003218785.1 Verrucomicrobiota bacterium | reverse complement strand
CTTGATTTGCCAATTGGTCCGTTGCGCCTTGATTATGGATACCCCCTCCAGCGCGACGGATACAACGGCGGTGGGCACTTCAACTTCAATGTTGGTTATCAATTTTGAACGAATATAGGTGGTTGCAGTCTAACGCGGTTCCCACCACCGTTACCTCTGTCTTATGAAGAAGCTTTTCTCTACAATCCTTGCTTTAATACTCTCCTCTCCCATTGCGGGGTTCGCGCAGGGGACGTTAAAAATCGGAACTGTCGATATGCAGCGCGCATTTAAGGAATACACCAAGACCAAGGATGCGGAGACGAAAATCAATGACGCCAAAAATGCGGCCAAGAAAGAATATGATGATCGGGCGGAGGCCTACAAAAAGGCTCTTGATGAAATCAATAACCTGAACAAGCAGCTCGATGCTCCAGCGCTGAGCGCTGAGGCAAAAACCCAAAAAGCAAAGGAGCGCGACGACAAGATTGCCAACATCAAAAACATGGAGCGGGAAATCAACGACTTCCGTCAAACCCGCGAACGGCAGCTGCAAGAACAGGCGATGCGCATGCGAGAAGGTATCGTGAAGGAAATCACAGACGTAGTGATGGAAAAAGTGAAAGCTAACAATATGGATTTGGTGTTTGACAAGTCGGGCGTGAGTCTAAACGGCGTCCCTGTTTTGATGTACTCGCACGGCGATGTCGATTTTACGAACGACATCATCACCGTGCTAAACAAGCCGGGTCGGCCCACGAGTTCTCTCGAGAAGACGCTGGCCAGTCCCTCCCCGGCTCCGGCAAGATCTTCGAAACCTTAATTTTAAGTTCGACAATTCAGAAATACACGCGAGCTAAACTCGCGTGTATTTTTTCGTACAGATGAAAAGTAGACGCGCACATCGACAGGAGACGATCTGTGAGCGGTCGCAACCTGCGCAAATGTCCGTTCGAAGCCCGCTTGCGCGTCAAGCAAGATTTCGGGCAGGACAATGCATGGCGATCGTACTTTTCGCATTCTGCTCTGGCTCGCTCGCGGCGAATTGGCAGTCAACGGTCAGCAAAGATCCACCCGGAGATTTTCCCGGGCTTCGGCCCCTCCATGCAACTTATCGTTTCGGGTGGTCAGGCCTTACGGCGGCTACCGGAGAGGTCCACCTTACAAAAACATTCGATGACAAATTTCAGCTCGTTGGAACAGGACGGACAATCGGCTTCGTCCGAGCCTTATGGAAGCTGGACGTGAATTATCGTGCGGTCGCCAACGCGGAGACGCTGCGCCCAATCGAGACCGAGCAAACAGAGAATTATCGATCAAAGAAAGTCACCACCCACCTCACTTTCACAAATAATGGTGTAACTTGCGCGAGGACGACAGGAGGCCAAGGCGGCTCTGCCGAAACAAAGACCCGCCAATTTAGTTTTCCCAATCTGTTCGAGTTGCACTCGGCCCTCCTTTATTTGCGTAGTCAGCCGCTCGGGGATCGTAGCGTTTACCGCGTTGTCGTCTATCCGGCCACTAATGCTTATCTTGCTACTATCACAGTGGTTGGCCGGGAAAAAATCTCGGTGCGCGGCGGCAGTTACAACGCACTAAAAGTCGATCTGCACCTTAACCGGATCGGCAAGCATTTCGAACTGGAGCCGCACCGGAAATTTCGTCGCGCCACGATCTGGGTCTCGGATGATGCCGACCGAATTCTGCTTCGCATCGAAGCGCAAGTTTTTGTGGGCACAGTCTTCGCCGAACTACAGTCGATGCATTTCGACAGCGCAAGGTCGTGATGGCATCAAAGATGGATCCACTGAAGATTCCTGGGCTATTCAGGAATCCACTCGCCACGCCCGGGCGGGTATGGCGGAGGACGCATACGTTGCTGCGACGGATTGTAGACCGGTTGGCGTGGCCGCGGCAACAACTGGAGCGCGGCAAGCGTTTCCAGATCAAGCCGGCCTGTGACAGGGAGGCGCGTCCGCGCTTGATAGGCGCGCAGGGACAATTCCATGCCCGGCCCATAGGCTCCGTCGATCTCACCTCGATAAAGCCCGCGGCGCGCCAGCGCTATCTGTGCGGAGACTATTACATTCCGTTGCACATCGGGCGGGGCCGCCTCGTAGGGAGTGTCAGCAAAGAGTCGTCCTGGGAAGGTACCGGGGGTGACGCGGTTAGATGGATAAAGCTGTCGATCTTGCGGCGCGTTGGCGAAAGGCCGAACCGGCGGGGGAGCCACACCCGCTGTCTCGCCCGAAGATCGATCACCTGGACCAGGCTCGCCAGGGCGGGGTGGCGGGCTAGACTTTGCCGCCGGTCGTGCAGAGCCAGAAGAATCAATTCCAAGGGAACGAAGCGTTTCGCTATTGAGTTCACCGTTGACCTGGAGCCCGTTGCGAATTTGATAGCGGCGAATCGCGGCGGTCAGATTTGCATTTGTCTCGCCAGTAATCTCACCATAATAAAAACCCTGATCCTTCAGCGTTTGCTGCACGCCTTCGATCATTTGATCCGCTCGCACAAGCATAACCGATCCGAGGAAAATCAGTGCGGCCACTTGGTTTTTCATCTGATGTTTATTTTGACGGTCTCACTTTTTGCCTATTCAGCGCTTTCCCCGAGCTGTCACCGCCAATGTTGACTGGCGCTGCTTTACCGTATCGCGGTAACGTAAAATTCCGTCAGTAACGGCTGCGGCAAGTTGCTCGCGATAATCTTCGCTCGCCACCTTCGAAATGTCCTCCTTGTTCGTGAGAAATCCTCCTTCGATCAAAACAGCGGGAGAAGTCACATTTGCGATCACAAAAAATTGCTTGGCGATTGTGCCCCGATCCAAAGCTCCCGTGCGTGCGACGAGCGCTTCCTGAATATATTGGGCGAGACTTTGACTTTCAAAATTGGGCGAATCGGAAAGTGGCCGCCACAGGAAAGGCAACCACGAAGCCACAAACGACCCCGCAGTGATCTGGTGAGCGGCATAATACGTTTCCACCCCGCTGGAGACCGGTTTGTTGTCTTCGTTAAAATGAACGCTGACAAAAATGCAATTGCTTACTCGGTTGGCGAACGCCGCACGATCTGCGAGCGAGACATACGTATCACCCATGCGCGTCATCAGCGTTGCGATTCCTTCCGCTTCTAACAATCGGTCGACCCGCCGCGTCACGTCCAGAGTCAGATCTTTTTCAAGCACGCCGTTGCACATTGCACCGGAGTCTTGCCCGCCGTGGCCTGGATCGAGCACAACTACCGCGAATGCCTTCGGTGTTGCGGAGGGATGCGCCGGTCGGGATCTTGCCGTGGGTTCCGGTCTTGGTATCCACTGCATCCAGATGAAGGATGCGGCCATCAATAACAAGCCCGACAGTGCCAGTATGCGCCGGATCGCTTGTTTCATGCGTGATCTTTGAGCGAACATTTCTCTCCAGATTCTAATCGCTAATCAAGTGTCGCAATTCCGTATCTGATAACGGACGATAACAAATTGCTCTGCTCGCATCGCGCTCGAGTATCCCTGCTTCGATTTGAGTATTGGCGAGGTGCTCTTGTCGATATTTCGTCACGGCAGCACGCTCTGGCAATTCCTTCGCGTCGCTCGTCTGTAAGGTCATATGCCCGATGCTCCATGCGTCGAGCGCGGAGCGGAGTGCCGTTTCAAAACTGGCATCCGGCGCATGTTCGGCTTTGAGGAATGATTCCATTAGCTCCCTCGATTGCTGTGTCCCGCTGAGCACGGCGAAATCATGTCGTGCTTGCGCGAAAGTTGCGCCGTTGGTTGCAATCTCGCCATCGTACTCTACTCGCAGAAATAAATCTTCTTCTGGGCGGTCCCCGACCTCCGCAAAGAGCATCCGTGCCAGATAAGGCGCGCCATAAACCTGTTCAAACGCGCTTTTCATTGCCGGACTGAGCGAATAATGCACCAGCCGCCGCAGGGAAACATCTGCTGCCGAGCGGGTGAAACCTTCCGTACTGGCCAGTTCGATGGCTGCCATCCGCAACCGCTCGATATCTCCGGGATGA
>QHOM01000137.1 GCA_003218785.1 Verrucomicrobiota bacterium | reverse complement strand
AAATGGGTAAGCGTCCGTGACTCCTATTGTATCGAGATCCAGAATCCCTCATTCGACCCCTTCCTAGTCCTCTCCTACGCAATATCCATGGACCACGCTGAGAAAAAGGAAGACCATCACTAGGGCTACTGTCCGACCTAACTCACAGTGGCCCAAGATCGGAGCTTAGAGGAAGAGTATTCTACCAAAGCTCGCGTGTTGAGCGAACCGAGAAGCAATGCTTCCGGCCATCGCGTGCATTTCTGGAGGTGCTGAATAGTGCGCAGGAGGATTCTCGCAGAATACTCACTCCTTATCGCCTGGGCAACAATATCGATCATCGTAGTACTGGTTCTTCGCCAACCTAACTACACCGTAGCCTTCTTCACCTTCGGAGCGGTTATAGCGGCATCCCTTCTTATCGCCTGGGCAGCGGAAGCCTCGGAATTCTCCATAAGTAAAGGACTAGCGCTCGCGCTCGTTGCGATCGTTCAGACCATTCCAGAATACTTCGTTGAGGGGACGATCGCCTGGAAGGCAGGCAAAGACCCTCTAGGGTGCACTGTCGACTGCTGGATCCCGAACGTAATTGCCAACTTCACGGGAGCCAACAGACTGCTAACCGGACTGGGCTGGCCGCTAATACTGTTCACCGTAATGATTCAGAAACGACGAAAGGGGCAAACCGGCCCTACAAGCATAGCGCTCCATAAGGAGCAGAGCATCGAGCTCGTGTTCATGATCGGGTCGTCACTATACTACGTATTCGTCATGGTACGAGGCGAAATGTCGCTCCTTGACTCGTTGATTCTTGGTGCCGCTTTTGTCGGATACATGTGGCTCCTCTTCCGACTGCCAACGGACAAGAACGGGCCGGACGAAGTTCTCGAGGGGCCACCTCGCGCGCTGATGGAGATAAAGCCCCTTGTTCGCAGACTCGCCGCGATAGTCGGGCTGTTCGTCTTTGCAGCTCTCACCTTCGTCTTCGTAACCGACGCCTTCGTCGAGTCGATCAGAACCATTGCGGTCTCCCTCCTAGTCCCCCTTTTGGGATCTGGAGCGGTGTTCTTCTCCATCCAATGGATAGCGCCGGTGCTTTCAGAATTTCCAGAGAAGGTCTCCGCTTTCAACTGGGCGCGAACTATACGATTGGCTCCGACCGCGCTTCTCAACTTCATGTCATCATCAGTCAACGAATTGACAGCCCTCGTGGCACTCATCCCTATTGTATTCGTGATTAGTTCAGGCAACTTGACCGGAACCATTCCAATCGGTCAGCATGATGTCGAGATTTTTCTGACAATGGCTCAATCGCTCTATGCGTGCGCAGCGCTCGTTGATCTTGAATACGACGTGTCGAACGCGACAGTTCTCTTCGTTCTCTGGGCGGTTTCGACAGCTATCGTCGAGACTAGATTGCTCGTGGGAATCATCTTTTTGATTCTAGCGGTTGTGGAGCTTGTCGTGCAACGCAAGAAAATTATTGTCTTCTCCGCTTTCCGTGACACATTGAGGGACAAGATCTTTCGGAGAGCCCCCCGCTCGAATTAGCGCTCAGTCTCAAACCGAGCTCCTCCTGCCAGCTTGTCCAATGTCTTTTCGACCTCGGTTTCAGCATTGTCTGCTCTTATGAAGATGGGAACGTTCTCCACGCCGGTAGCGATGAAGCTGGAGAGAAGCCACTCGCCAGGCGCAAACTCAAGAGTCTTCTCGAGGATCTGTTTGTCAATGGTGAAAGTATCACTCACGACTGTCCGATCGTAGGGTCGGGGTAGAGTTCCTACAAAATACGTGTGCAGCTGTTGAAGCGCGTTCGTGTTGAGATAAGCAATTCTCTGGGTTGCAAGACATCCTCCGAGGCCATATTTTCGGCCCTGCCGGAGTAGTGTTTCGACGGTCCTTGAGCAGTCTTTGTCGATTCCTCCCGAACCGGATAGGTCTGGGACAAATTCTTGAGCCTCGTCAAAAACGAATAGCACGTACGGTTTGACCTTGAAAGATCTCTTTCGCCGCTGCAGGAACTCACGAGCCAGATGAATCACGAGTTCTTTGATGGCGACAGGGTCCGATATGGATATGCAGGTCAACCGGGACTCTTTCTCGACAAGGTCCCGGATACCCTCAATATCGAGTCCGCCCGCGCTCTTCCTCTCTTTGTCGGCTCGTTTGATGTTCTCAGTTAGCGCGAGACGAGACGTGGCCCACGAGTACACTCCGCTGCGGTCAGATATGCTGAACTCCTTAACAGCGCTCTGCCCAGCCTGGTCGAGTCCGATTAGGAATTCTTCGTTAACAAAGGTCGAATCGGTCTTTTCATTCTCATGCTTGTAATCGCTCACAAACTGACGTATCCGATCCAGCGCGTTAATGTAGTGCGGTTTTTCTAGATTGTCTCCCCGCATCTTAGTGAGCTCGTCGAGAATGTCCCCGTAGGTCGGAATCTTAGACTCAGGTTTGAGGTAGTAGCTGATCTTCTTCTGGCTGAAAATCCTCGCAAAGACCTTCCGGACCCTATCATCATTCTCGTAATCCCGAGGCTTGACAACACTGACATAGAATTGCTCTGCAGAGGCGACAGGATTCTCTAGGATAATCTTCGAGGGGATCTTCTCGTCAGCGAACAAGTCCATCAGGAGGAATGGATACTCGCTGGAGATATCGAACACGACAACCTTGATCTCCGGGGCATGGAGTAGAATCCTCCTTAGAGTGTTTGCTAGAAGGTTTGATTTTCCCGCGCCGGTGAAGGCGAAGATTCCGAAGTGGTACCGGACCATGGACTCGAAATCTAGATAGATCGGGATTTTTTCTTCCATAGACTCGAACATCTGGATTGTTCCGATCCGTGGGTCCTTGTACGCATCACTTGTCGTCGTCTTTGCTTTGTAGCCGATCTTGTCGAGGATTCGCTTGTTGTACATGTGGCTGATCATTTCGCGGTTCAGAATGTTTGCTTCAGCAGCGATAACTGGGTAGGAGAATCCTTTCTCGTACTTCGGTTCGCCATCACCGTCTATGAGCAGGTCATAGTTGATCGGTAGAGCGCTGATCTGCACCATCATCGTTGACTTGTCGCTAGTGTCCCAGTCTCGGACGGATTGTTGGATGATCTCGAATTGCATCGGATAGTAGCTGGATTCAGAGAGCCCTTTGAGGCCATAGTGTTCAGGCCAGACGCGGCTTATGACCATCAGGGAAAATCTCCGTTGTTTCTGGGTAGACTTGAAATTGCGTACCGCGATGAGCATTCCTTCCTCGATGAGGCTCATGATGTCTTTGTTGTATTCGACCTTGATCCGGCACTCGTAGCGTGATGAGGTACCTGTCAGCTCGTGGGTGGCCACGGGCATGAACGCGGGTGTTACCTGGCTGAGGCGGGCTTTGAAGCGCCCGTCGAAATCAGTGAAATACTTAGAAGCTGTCTCTTCGACTACCTTCAATCTCGCTTCTCCTCTCCCTGAACGTGCTCATGTAGAAGACAAAGTGTCGGAGGCTGGGATTATTCATAAGCCATTTGCCGGTTGTGTCAATTATCCGCCTCATCTCTTCATTATGCCACTTGGCAACCTTGTCCGCTATGAAGAGGGGCTTGTTGTGGCCGAAAAGCTCGGGAATACTATTGCTAGTCATCGAGCAAAGAGTTTGCATGACTAGCTCTTGAATGGGGTTCGGTACGGTCTTGTCTTTGAATACTATGGGTCTGACCGTTT
>QHOM01000136.1 GCA_003218785.1 Verrucomicrobiota bacterium | reverse complement strand
AATTTCAAGGCACTATTTGAAGCAATCGAACGAGAACAAGAAGCGCGAGGCAATTTATAAACGGAAAATGTTAGCAAATTCTAGATTTACCCCTCACCTTAATCCTCTCCCCTCGAAGGGGAGAGGCGACGAGCGTGCTCTGTGGCCGTGTTTGCGGGCGAGTTCGCGACTTGGTTCGCCTCTCCTCATAGATAAGAGGAGAGGGGAGGGTGAGGAGTTGAGGCAACGTTCGCTCGCGCCTTTACAAAGCTCCTGGAGTGTTTCACGAATCTAAAGAAAGGATCGACAATGCCGTACTACCAAAAACTGGGAGAAATTCCGCGAAAACATCATATCTGGTTTCATCGCAACGGCGCCGCGCCGACGTACAAGAACGAAGGCATCGCCTACGAGCATGTCTTTACCACGCAAGGATTCGACGAAGCCTACTCGATTATGTATCACCTGCGCCCACCTACGCGGGTGCGCAAAGTTGAGCTGATCAAACAGTGGGAGCCGAAAAAAGTGACGGACAGTCCGCTGCGCCATCATCACCTGAAAACGGCGGACATCCCGCGTCGCGGCGACCTCTACAGCAGCCGCATTCCGATGTTGTTCAATCAGGACATGACCGCGTACCGGGCGAGACCCGCGAAGGCGTATGACAAATTTGAATATTACAAGAACGGCGGCGCGGACGAGATCCTTTTTGTTTTCCACGGCGGCGGCGTGCTGGAATCTGTCTTCGGCAAATTGCCTTATCGGGCCGAAGATTACATCGTCATCCCGCGCGGAATCACGTACCGGTTAGTACCCAACAAAGTTGAAGAGGAGGATTATCTCATTCTCGAATCGGTCGGGCCCGTTCGAATTCCGCAACGTTACTTGAACCACGAGGGGCAAATTAAGATGGGCGCACCGTACTCTGAGCGTGATCTCCATGCGCCGACCGAGTTGATTACGATCGATAAAGAGGAGGATGTGGATGTTCTGGTAAAGGACGGCCCGCGTTTCACGCGCGTTACACTGGCGCATCACGGTGCATCAGCCCCCGCCGATCCATCAGACGTTTGAGATTCGCGGTTACGTCGTCTGCACGTTCGCACCGCGATTGCTCGATACACATCCAGAGGCGGTGAAAATCCCCTGGGTGCACGACAACGTCGAAGCGGATGAAGTCCTGTTCTATGTGCGCGGGAATTTTGGTTCGCGCCGTGGAATCGAGAGCGGCTCGATCACATTGCATCCGCGCGGCATTCCGCACGGCCCACATCCGGGCACGATTATGGCGAGCAAGAACGCCGCGCGTACCGAAGAGCTCGCGGTCATGTTCGACACACAACACACGCTCGAGTTGACTGAGGAATCGCTCGCGCTCGACGATCCGAAGTATCCGCAGAGCTGGCTCGATTAACACCGCCGAGTGACGTGCGTCTGCACGGTTTATGATTCAACGCCGCAATTCAGATCTCGATATCGAAGAGCGATTTACGCGCGATATTACTCGATTGCCGGAAAGCGATCTCGATCGGATCGCGAGCGCTTATCGCCAACTGCTTGAAAGTGTCGGCGAGGATTCGGATCGAGAAGGTCTGCGACGCACTCCGGATCGGGCGGCGCGTGCCTTCGAATTTCTCACCCAGGGCTATCGGCAGGACCTTGAGGAAATCATCAACGATGCCGTCTTCGCTTCGGACGCGAGTGAAATCATTTTGGTTAAAGACATTGAGCTGTATTCACTGTGCGAGCATCACTTGCTGCCGTTTATCGGACGGGCACACGTGGCTTACATTCCAAACGGGAAAGTGATTGGGCTTTCCAAAGTGGCGCGCATTGTCGACGTTTTCGCGCGCCGTTTGCAAATCCAGGAAAACCTCACGACTCAGATCGCCGAATCGCTCATGGGATGTCTCGAACCGTCCGGCGTAGCAGTCGTCGTAGAAGCAAAACATCTTTGCATGATGATGCGCGGAGTTGAAAAGCAAAATTCCGTGATGAAGACTTCCTGCCTGCTTGGCTCTTTTAAAGACGACGCGCGAACTCGCTCGGAATTTCTCTCGCTCCTCAAGGATTAGCTGACGTCATGCTATTGACGGTCAGCAAACGTATCGAGTTCTCGGCATCGCGGCGTTTGCACGTTAAAAGTTGGAGCGACGCCGAAAATCTGGCGGTTTTCGGTCCTGGAACCAATGCTCGTCACGGCACGGGTCGCAATTACGTTGCGTATTTTGTTTTTACCGGGCCCGTTGATCCAAGCAACGGAATACTGATCAATATCAGCGAAATCAAGGAGCGTGCCGGCAAAATTGTCCGTGAGCGTTTCGACCACAAATTCCTCAATAAGGACAACCCTTCGTTCTGTGATGTTCCACCCACTGCTGAAAATATTGCTCGACAGCTCCATCTCGATGTTGCGCCGCTGTTCTCCGATGTTGATGCAACACTCGCAGCTTGCCATGTGAGCGAGTCGCCCGAACGGAGCGCGACCTTCTATTTCGCCGGCGGAGGCGAAGCAAATTATTGGTTCGAGTTTTCGGCTGCGCGCAAAACGGTGTCGCCGCACTTGAACAAAGAGGAAAACGCCCAGTTGTTTGACAGGGCAACTTCAATTCACGGGCACAATTACCGGGCTCGTCTCACTTTTCGAACGGAAAAACTCCGTAGCGAAGCGCCGCTAGTTCGGCACGCGGCGGTCAAGACTTGTCTCCGCGCATTGCATGACGAACTCGACCATCGCTACCTCAATGAAGATGTAGTTGGACTAAAGGATCGCCCTATCACCACTGAAAGTTTAGCGGGATATATTTATGAACGCGTAAAAGCCACGGTGCCGCTGCACCGCATCCGTTTGCACGAGCGCGAAGATTTTTTTGCGGAGATATGGAGCGACGACAGCGTTTTCCTCGGAATGCGGATTCCCTTTCATGCTGCGCATCGTCTCCATGCCGTTGCTCTTTCTGACGCCGAGAACGCGAAGCTCTATGGCAAGTGCAATAATCCGCTCGGTCATGGTCATCGTTATCTGACGGAGACGACGGTTGGCGGTGAGTACGACAAACGGAGTGGAACGCTTTATGATTTTGTTGCGTTTAGAAAAGCCATCGAAGAATCGCTTAAGCCCTGGCAAAATCGACATCTCGATCTGGAGACAGACGATTTTCGAGATGTCCCTTCGACCGGCGAAAATATTGTCCGGGCGCTTTGGCCGAAGATCGACAATCGCGTCAAACAGCGGCTCGTGCGATTACGTTTGTCGGAAACCGCGAATAATCGATTTACGTTGAGGAGAACGTAGTCGCAATTTCTTCTGTAGCCCCGAAGACGTTCGGGGTGCCGGCTGCAACCCATGACTTCGCAGGCGACCCGCCTGTCACCACAGGTTTCTGCAAATTGGACGTTGTACGTTAAGCTTAAGATCTTAAACGTCTGCGAACCTAAAAGATGAAACGCTATCTTATCACCGGCACGAGCCGCGGAATTGGCCGTGCGATCGCCGAGAAACTGGCGGCGCCTGACGTGATGCTGCTTCTTCATGGGCGCGATACCGTTGCCTTGGCGGACGTATGCAAGTCTGTGAGTCCTCGCTGCGCACGCGTAGGTCGCCTTATCCACGATCTTGCTGTGGCGTCCGGTGTTGCCGATCTAATTGCTGAAGTTGGCAAGGACCCGCTCGATCTGCTGGTCAACAATGCTGGCGTGGCGATTGTGAAGCCGTTTGGAGAAATCACACCCGTCGAATGGGAGCAAACGCTGGGCGTGAATGTCACTGCGCCATTTGCCTTAACGCAGCATTTCGCTCCTCGAATGCCGCCTGGATCGAGCATCGTGAACATTCTTTCGATCGCTGCCAAGACTGGCTTCGCCAATTGGAGCGCGTACTGCATGAGCAAGTTTGCGCTCGAAGGATTTTCCCAGTCCGTGCGCGAAGAATTACGCGACCATAGGATTCGCGTCATTAACGTTTATCCGGCAGCCACTGATACCAACATATGGAGCAACATCGAAGGTGAATGGCCGCGTAAAAGAATGATCTCGCCCGAGGAAGTTGCCGGCGCGGTAGCTTATGCGCTCTCGCGACCAAACGAGGTCGCGCTGGAGAACATCACGCTGTCAAGCCTGACTGGAAATCTCTAATTGCAGACGCAGATTGGCGGTTTGGCAATGGTTGTAACCTCGAACTTGTTTCGCCCAACGAAGGCACGCGTATGATCAAGGCTCTGCAAAGCGAGCTCAGCATCAATGTCGTCGCATCGATCATTGTATCGCTGCTCTTTCTTACGGCAGGCTTTCTCTGGGGAGAATACAAAGAACGACGCCGCAAGTTTGGCCGAAATCTGGACGATTACGACTTCTATCCGTTTACCGTTTCTCGCGAGAACTTTGGCGAGTTCAGCCTGAAAGATTTCCGGCTCGGGATGCATTATTTTCTCAAAAACAACGACCACACTGCGGCGCGGCAACTGCTTTTTATCGGCGAGCAAAATAACGTGCGCGGCCAGCTCGAACCAGCAGAGCAAAAAGTCTACGCGCAACTTTTTGATAGATACGACGGAAAGAAAATTGCCGATGACACCAACGAATTCCTGGAGAATTACGTGCGGATCGTGCGGCTGATTGGAAAATCATTCCCGAATACGGGTATTGAAATTCTGCTGCACAATATGGCTGATCCGGCGCACTCGCTGATTGTGCTCGAAAACAATGTGACAGGCCGCCATCTGCACGATGGCACCACCAACCTGCTGATTGATCTCAAGAAGCGCCAGCTTCTCAACGAAGATAAACTTAACTACGAACTGAACATTGGCGCGCGCAAATTCAAATGCACGACGATTCCGATTACGCGCAAGGAATTCGGGATCGTCGGCGCAATCTGTATTAATGTCGATGTGAACTATCTCACAGACGAAGTAATGAGTAGCAAGGAACGCATCGAGACGTTTTTCAAAAATCTTTGTCGAACGGAGATGCAGCTCGACGAAAATATTCTAAGCAAGGATGAGTATGCGAAGGCGTTAAAGGGTAAACGCCATTTCAAAGACGAAGCGGTTTGACTGCTATATTGTCATGTCGAGCGAAGTCGAGACATCTCTCACTGTTTTGAGAGGTTTCTCGACTGCGCTTCGCTCCGCTCGGAATGACAAACCCGGTTACTTCGGCGACGCGTGCAATGTCGCCTGATATTCCGGTTTCTTGTGATACTCGACCAAGCGGAAGCCCCAACTAATTAGCGTCGACAGATCTTTCGTCGTCCCCTTCTTCTCGTTGAGAAACTTCTCGATCCTGGCTTTCAACTCTGGCTGCTGACTGGTCGTGTCGAGGATCTCAAAGATTTCCATGGACAGTAACCAATCGCCGGGATGTTCGGCCTGCTGTGTCTCCCAGATTTCGCCGAGCCGTTCG
>QHOM01000211.1 GCA_003218785.1 Verrucomicrobiota bacterium | reverse complement strand
AAAGCACTGTTGGCTTCGGCCTCAGTCGCGATGGGTTGCTGAATCGGATGGGTTGTGGATCTTGCGTCACCTTCCATCGCTTGCTCCTTGGCGATACCCACGCGCCGCGTCGGATCGCGCGGCAAATTTCTCCGCAGCCAAACCTCCCATTGGGGGTTGAAATGTGCGGTGCATTTTGTTCCCATCCAGGAGGCGAACCCTTCGTTGAGCCAGAGATTGTCCCACCAAGCCATCGTCACGAGATCGCCGAACCATTGATGCGCCATCTCATGGGCGAGCACCTCGTAGATATTTTGCTTCGTCTCCGCAGAAGAATTTTTCGGATCGAATAGAAGTGCGGACTCGTAATAAGTAATTCCGCCCCAATTTTCCATCGCGCCACCAAAGCCGCCGGGAAGAGCGATTTGATCAAGCTTTGGCAATGGATAGGCCACACCGAAATAATTGTTGTAATAGTTCAGAATCTGCGCCGTGGCCTCGAGCGCGTAGCGGCCCATTTCCGCTTTTCCTTTGGTTGCGATCACACGAAGCTGCGTAGGTCCACTTCGTGATTCGATGAGATCGAGTTCGCCCGCGACTAAAACATTGAGATAACTCGACATCGGCGGCGTCGCGGCAAAGCGCACTTCTTTTCTGCCAGCGGTTTTTTTCTCGTACTCGATCGGCATGTTCGACACAGCGTACCAGTCTTCCGGCACGACTGTCGTCAATTGAAAACGAGCGCGAAAAACCGGTTCGTCCCAACAAGGGAAAAATCGGCGGGCGTCAGTCGCTTCAAATTGCGTTCCGAGCATGATCTTTTTCGTGCCGCTGCCTTGCTCCTGGTACAGTATGTAGAAAAGTCCTTGGCCTTGCTGATTGATCTTGCCCGCAAAGCTCAGCGCGAGCGTGTGGTCGCCGGCTGCAAATTCCGATGGCAACGCGAGGATGAGCAGTTCGTTCTTCTTGTCGGTCTTAATTGCAGACTTGGGAAGCACCTTACCATCAAGCGACGCGTCTGTGATTTTGAGCTCGAGGGAATTCAGTACGAGCTGACGAACCGGGCTGCGAACGCTGAGCTTAACCGTTTCCGTTCCAGTGAATGTGAACTTGTCGATATTCGGGACGATCCGAACGGAATATTCTACCGGGAGGACCTCTTTCGGCAATTTTCCCGGTGTGGTTGCGAACTGGAACGGCTTTTCTGCATCCATGGTAGAACGGAACATAATGAAAAATAAACCAACGAAAAAAAGAAGCGGCGTGCGCATTTCCCGATTAAACAACGGGCGCCGAAGTTTGCATCTGCAAAAGTGGGTTCTTGTAGTGGCAGCCGTGTCGGCTGCAATTATTTGTGAAGCAGACGACACGCCTGCCTCTACAGCAACCAATCGACCTACTGCACGACGAGCACCAACAGTAATTGCCCACTTCCCACCTGCGGGCCTTTAATCACAAGTGGACTCCGCCTGCTCAATTTGGTATCCGTTTCGAGCAAAAGCTCTTTCTCCTTGTAAAGCTTCAGGTTCAAAACATAACCGGCTTCGGTCTCGCCTCGCGCGTCGACATGCAGCCCGAAAAATTTGCTGGTCGCCAGCCAATCTTCCTGGCCGGTCTTGAGAATCTTGCTGGACTGGCCGATCACCTGAAATTGGTTGTAGCCAAAAAGCTGCTTCAGAGGTCGCTCGATTCGAGTCAATTCCGGCGGAATCGGTTGCGGCTGCGCGACATTTTCGGCAATAACGAGCCCGCTCCAAACCGTCTCCGCTCCATGTAACTCCGGCGCCACGCTTACGATCAGCGCGATAAAAGCGGTAAAGAGCGCGAGCCAGCGAGCCATGAGCAGTTATTTCGCTGCGTAATCCGATGGCAACGACTGTAATCCCTCAGTCCAGAGCACCGTTACCCGGTCTTCTTTTGCCTCGAACATCGAGATGGTCGCGTTTGGACTAACAACCGGATCAACGCGCGCGTTTAGAATTTGCGTGAGGTATTGTGACTGCTCGGCCGGATTCTTGTCGTGCATGACAAAAATCGCAAAAGCCAAAAAGACAGCTAGCGACGCGGTTCCTGTCCACAATAGACGGCGAATCGTCCACCATGTGGAAACCCCACCATCGCGCTCGCCAGATGGCCTGGCACTTTCTCGTGCGATCCTTTCGCGCAGCTGATGGCTGAAAAATTCTTCATTCGCGAGACCGTGCGCGCCGATTTCGCGTTTCAAAAGAGCGCCGAGTTTTTTTGCGTTCGCCTTCTCGGCCTCAGCGACAGCTTTGTCCGGCAGCGAAGCTTCGAATTCGGTTAGTTCGCTGCCGCTAAGCTGGCCATCGAGCCATGCAGTCCACTTTTGTTCAAATGTTCTCATAAACGTCCTTCAGCAAATTTTGCAGTTTCTTGCGTGCATAAAACAGGCGCGACATCACTGTGCCAATCGAGCAGCGGAGCGTTTCTGCGATCTCGTGATATTGCATTTCTTCAATTTCCTTCATCAAAATTACGGCGCGATGCTCGGGCGAGAGCTGGGCAATTGCGTTTTCGATCCGCGCCCGGATCTCGCTCCGCTCCATTGTTTCATATGGCAATGCATCCGCTTTCGGCACCGTCTTGGATGCGGGATCGATTTCCTTTAGTTGGATCGCGTCGTCGAACTCGCTGCCTCCGCCTTTTACCTGCTTTTTCCGCAACCAATCGATCGTCACGTTCATGACGATCCGATAAATCCAAGTATAAAACGACGAGTGACCGCGAAAGCGTTTGATCGACTTCCACGCTTTTACGAAACTGTCCTGAGCCAGATCCCAGGCGTCCTGCTCACTATGAACCATGTTATAAATCATGCCAAAGATTCGTGTCCGGTAACGAGTTACCAGCTCGTCGAATGCTTCAGTGTCACCGGCCTGGCATCGTTTCACCAAGTCCAATTCCGACACATCGGCCTGAGCCGGAGTCGCTTCCGTTTGCATGATTGGACGGAACCGGCCCTATTTCATTCAACTCCGAAAGCCTTCGGAGTCGAAACGGCGACGCCACTCGCTGCGATATTCACCCATCAGGGTGATAATGCCATCGCGCACCTGAAAGAGCCGCTGTTGCAGCACCGCATGTTGCGCCGGACTAATCAACTCCGAAAGCTTTCGGAGTTGCGCCGCCGCGTCCATCGAAATCGTGATCGCCTTCAAGGCTCGCTTTAAGTACGCGATCGTCATCCCGATTTCATTCACATTGTCGCCGCTCAAGGCCGCGGCCAGCTTGGCGCTAGCTAGTGCTGAGTGCGTCGCCAGTTTCACCGCCGTCGGCTCGTTTTGAAGCAAAGCGCTTTGATCGAACAGCTGGTCGATCCAAATCGTCAGGGCAAAGGCGGCGCGATACAGGCTATGCTCCTCAAACGTCTCGGCTGATCTCGCTGCCTTGTCCAAGCCGAAATCGTCCTCCTCGGTGGCATCTTCGTCGAGCAGCGCGTCGACCTCCGCGCTCCAATCCTTCGCGTCCAGCAATTGGGTCCAGCCCATTTCACGGGCGATGATTTCATCGCGCTGCGGATCATCAAGGTATGTTTCCAGCAATTGCATGTACTTCTCGGTCTTCTGATCCTGCTGCTGGAGAAAACGCTCCCAGTCGTACTCATCCCACATCCGTTCGGACTCGCCCTCGTAACCGGCCATGCACGACTAAACGTCAGCTTCTCTTCTCGCGCAAAAGGTTTTGCGCCCTAAAAAAAGTGCGCCGCAGACAGGTTGTCCTCCCCTTTCAGGACGAGAATACATTCGTTGTTTTATGAACGATGCGGGACTGCTGTCGTTGTTGTCGAGCAACTCCAGCGTCAGTGCCGCCGCGGAGATTCTCATGCAGTGGAAACGAGCGCGCGTTCTGTTTGTAAACGCAACTGGCCGCAGGCCGCATTGATATCGTGGCCTTTTTCGCGGCGCAGCGTTG
>QHOM01000210.1 GCA_003218785.1 Verrucomicrobiota bacterium | reverse complement strand
GCGTCTTTTACCAGCAGTCTTACAGCGGCAGTTCCTGGGCCCGGAGTGAAAACCATTGCATGCGGAAACGCATGCTGTGCCTGGAGCGCCGCGAATTGTTTTTCGGTAAGTTTGGCGTCAACCGAATCCTGCAGGAACTGCATTGGTTTGCCGAACTTATCGAACGTGCACGCGCCGATTTTAAGCGCCAACTCTCGTGAGCCGCGCTTTGGGACGGGAATGTCAGGGTCGCCGGATCAATTCCCATCACATACTTCATCGTGCCTGGCTTATCAGTTGAGTAGGCCCTTGCGTCAATCGGCACGGAGGTCGAGGTCAGCAGATCCTGGCAGGCGGCTTCCTGAAGCTCGGCCTTTGGATCGGTTGCGACTTCCGGACGCGCATAATAGCCCTGCCGATACGCCAAGCGTATTCCAGATTTTGTGCCCTTCACGATGATCTTGTGAAATTCTCCGTGCCAATCGCTGGAATCCGGATAATAGGCGATCTCGTAAAAAGAACTTCCGTCGTTCACGGCTTTTCGTACGCAGTCGCCAAGATCATTGTTGTTGATGCAGACAATGCCGCCAGTTTGTTCAGCCAGAGTTTCCATTGACGCCTGACGGTTGAAGCGGGATTGATCCTCGCGCTGGATTTGCCTCCCAATGCTGTGCTGACCCGTTACGGGATTGCCTCTCATTCGGGCGCTGGCCTGGAACATGGACTGGGTTTGCAACCCAGCGGGATCCATGGGATAGACCGCAACTTTGGCGACCGCTAGCGCGTCCGCTGTGACTGCCATCTTCCTGATAAACGCGAATTCCTGCAAATCCCAAGTCTACGTCGGGATTGATCGCGATGGGGAAGGACGAAGAAATCCATAACAGGTTCTTGGGTCCCGGGTATCCGGCGACATGGGGGCTATGGCGCGCAACGCTTCGAGAGTTATGCGTATGCGCGTATCCATTTGGAAGGCATAGGTTTCGCGCTCAAACTGCTCAATCTCGTTGAGAGAAGCGGCCGGAAAGTTTGTATCTTCCAGAAGCGCCGACAGTGCATTTGGATCATCGTAAGCGTTCGGGCACGGCATCTGGCGCCGCGCCGAAAAGAAGTGCACTCTCTTAGCGGATGCGTGTTGATCGTGTCCACCTGGAGATATAGATGGGCACTTCCGAACCCGCCGAGATTGTAGAGATAGTTCAGAATCCAGTCATTGCGCCGAAGAGGCAGCACCGTAATGTTGAAACCAAGCGCAAGCTTGTGGAAGCGACGCTCGTGCCGGGTGCATCGGTGGCGCGTGTGGCCCGCACGAACGGCGTAAATACGAACCAGCTGTTCACCTGGCGGCGTCTGTACCTGGCCGGCCGGTTGGGTGAGGCGCAGGAGAGTACGAAGCTGCTGCCGGTCACGCTGCAACCAGCAACGAGTGCGTCTTCGTGGGGCGCGCCCGGGACGATTCACATCAAGCTGGCGGGCGCACAGATTCGCATCGAGGGCAGCGCGGATGTAGGGCTGCTGCGAACTGTGCTGAAACTGCTGCGGGCATGATTCCGGCCAACACACATATCTGGATTGTGGCCGGCCTCACGGACCTGCGACGCGGTTTTGTGGGCTTGAGCGCGATGGTGCAGACGGCGCTGGAGCAGAACCCGTTCAACGGGCATGTGTTCGTGTTTCGCGGTAAGCGCGGGGATCTGATCAAGCTGCTGTGGTTCGATGGCGATGGTCTGTGCCTGTTTGCGAAGCGATTGGAGCGCGGGCGGTTCGTCTGGCCGAAGGTGGACCAGGGCACGATTGCGCTGACGCGAGCGCAGTTAGCCATGCTGCTGGAAGGCATAGACTGGCGACGACCGGAGCGTACGGCCGAGCCGCGCGCGATGGTGTAAGCGAAGATTCCTTTTGCACAAGTTTTTGTGCAGCGCATCTATCGCCAACCCAGGATCCATGCGATATTCAGGCATGGACGCAAACCTTCCCGACCTGAACCAGCTGGATCGCGAAGGCTTGCTGGCCGTGCTCGTCGCCCAGCACCATCAACTCCTAGAAACTCAGCAACGGCTGGCTTCGCGCGAGAGCGAGGTCGCCCATCTGAAGTTGCTAATCGTGAAACTGCAGCGCCTGCAGTTTGGCCGGCGCTCGGAAAAAGTGCAGCGGCAGATCGAGCAGCTGGAGCTGCGGCTGGAAGAGCTAGAGGCGAACAAAGCAGCCGAAAACACGAGCGATGCGCCGGCAGCGGTTACGCCTACGTTCGGAACGAAGCCACGTCGCGGTCCACTGCCCGAGCATCTGCCGCGCGAAGTGCGCCGGCGTGAGCCGAAAGAAACCGTGTGCCCGGGTTGCGGCGGGGAGCTGCGCAAGATCGGCGAAGATGTCTCCGAGATGCTCGAGTATGTGCCCGAGAAGTTCAAAGTAATTCGCCAGGTGCGTCCGAAGCTGAGCTGCGCCGCCTGTGAACGAATCGTACAGGCACCGGCGGAGACGCGACCGATCGAGCATGGCATGGCAGGACCTGGCTTGCTGGCGCATGTGCTGGTCTCGAAGTACGCCGATCACTTGCCGCTATATCGGCAGTCGGAAATCTACGCGCGGCAAGGAGTGGATCTGGAACGCTCCACGCTGGCCGGGTGGGTAGGAGCGACGAGCGAACTGATGGCGCCGCTGGTCGAAGCTTTGCGGCGATACGTTTTCGACTGCGATAAGCTGCACGCCGATGACACGCCAGTACCAGTGCTGGCGCCGGGAACAGGAAAGACCAAGACCGGGCGCTTGTGGACCTATGTTCGCGATGACCGGGCCAGTGGGTCCACGGATCCGCCGGCGGTTTGGTTCGCGTACTCGCCGGATCGCAAGGGCGATCATCCGCAACAGCATCTGCGGGATTTTTCCGGCCGCCTGCAAGCCGATGCCTACGCCGGATTCAACCCGCTGTACGCAGGCGGCCGCATCCAGGAAGTCGCCTGCTGGGCGCACGTGCGCCGCAAGTTCTACGACCTGGACCAGGCACACGCCTCACCGCTGGCGAAGGAGGCCATCCAGCGCATTGGAGAGCTCTACGCGATTGAGAGCGAGATCCGCGGCCGTTCGCCGGATGAACGGCGAGCCGCGCGGCAGGCGCGATCGCAACCTTTGCTGGACTCCATGCGCGCATGGTTCGAGAGCCGCTTGCCGGAGCTATCGCGCAAGTCTGACACTACCGCCGCCATCCGCTACCCGCTCGCACTTTGGGACGCTCTTGGGCACTATATAAATGATGGCCGTCTGGAGATCGATAACAATGCTGCCGAGCGGGCACTCCGAGCTGTGGCGCTGGGCCGCAAAAACTACTTGTTTGCGGGATCGGATCTCGGTGGCGAACGTGCCGCTACGAGTTACAGCCTGATCGGCACGGCCAAGCTAAACAATCTCGACCCTGAAGCCTACCTCCGGGAAGTACTAACCCGGATCGCCGAGTATCCGGTCAATCGGATCGCCGACCTACTGCCGTGGAATGTCGCCACTACAAAAGAAGTGTCCACTTAAATTCATAAGTGGGCACTTATCATGCCACACTGACGTGGTCACCCCGAACGCTTACGTTTTTACTAGAGTCGGGATATACTTACCGACCATGCAGGAGAAGTAGGCCACCCGCCAACCTCACAGCTCTTCGGCGCTGAGGCTGGGTTGGCGGCTGGGTATTCAAACTGCACCAATTTATACTTGCCAACTGTGGGGCATCCATAGCCTAGCTTCCCAGTTAGCTCATGAATTTCACAGTTTGAGGAGTGTTTACTTGGATAGTAATGATGACCGAGCCTTTGTTGCACAAAGGCTCGGGATGGCGATAGCGATCATGCTGCTTGAGAGTCACATTCTGAGGCGCCGATCGCATTTTTGCTGGCACCTTTCGTAACTTCTCTATTTTTTCTTACGATGCGAGTGTCCGCTGCAAGAAAGAAGGGTTTCTGGGCACTGACCGTAGCCTGCTCGATCGGCGGCTTTCTCTCGGGTAAATACCTGTTTCCCTAGACACCCTTCGTGGCACTACCATGCTCCTCGACTTCAGCGCTCCCCTTTGGGCTGATTAGATACGTGTCGGCTCTTTGCGGGCGAGTAGACTTGCTGCGCTCAAAACGTATCAAGGCTCCGAAGAAAGGAGCCGAGCGATGAAGATTAGGATGTGATTTGGCCAGCTGGCTCACCCTTCTTGAATTTTCCTGCAATTGAGCCACCCAACTGAGCCTTGCCCTCA
>QHOM01000209.1 GCA_003218785.1 Verrucomicrobiota bacterium | reverse complement strand
AGCGACCAAATCCACTAGTCCGATAACGTTCCAAATCCATAGGATCGGTCGAGCATTTACGGGCCGGCGATATGCGAGCCTTGCGACCGGCAAAGCAGTTGCGCCGACAAAAATATCGCCCCAGCCCGCAACCGGCGCGAACGGCGCCGGCAAACGACCCGCTGCGTAAAGAATTACGAAACTAATGCCGAGCAAACGAACCGTGTGCACACCAACGAGCAACCAGAGCGGCACGCGATGCAACGCGTCGTGCAACGGTTGTACGCACGCGACAAGAATGCAGAGGACCGCGATCGGCAGCGCCACCGCGATACCGAGACTAGGCGCGCCCAGCGCACGTTCGTAATACAACGCGCGCGTTGCGGCCAAAATTGCCACGATGACGAACCAGGCACTGAGCCAGGCAGCAATACGAATCCGCGCGGGTGCGTTGGAACCGAATCCAATCGATAGCGCGGCAATTACGATGGCGGCCGAGGCCGTCAGTTCCACAGAACCGATAAGATCAGTGTTCATAGTTTATTCCTTTCTCTTTGATCACCTTTGTTCGCGCAGCCCACCGCGGGCCTGCTGCGCGCCAGAGCCCGCTACCGCGGCGGCGCGAGACGACGGCGACCACGTCAATCATACATTTTCTTCTCGATCATGCGTGTATATACATCTTTCCTTGTAAAAAATTATTCGGCGCGCACCATTGGACGGGACTGCAATCCGAACCGCCGTAAGACCGGCTCGACGCTGGTATCTGCTTGCTTCCAAAACGCCAAAGCAGCCGAGGCCTTTTTCCTCCCTCTGGGAGAAAGCGCCATCTTGCGGACACGTTGATCACCGTGGGCAAGCGCGGAGATCCAGCCCTGGTCTTCGATCAAACGCAAATTTCGCGACAGGGTCGTTCGGTCAATACCGAGTTGGTCCGATAGCTCCGAGATGGAGAGCGGGCCGGCTTGTGCGAGGGTTGCCAAAATAGTGAATTGCGTGGCACGAAGCCCGCTTCCCCGGAAATGCCTCTCATAATGCTGGGTCACGGCCCGGCTTGCGCGGCGGAGAGCAGAACACGCGCAAGCCTGGCATGCTTTAAACGATGGTGCGGAAGGTCGCATACGTGTATATACACTCTTGATTAGACCCGTCAAGAGTGGTCCGTTCAGTTTTCGTTGAGCTCTTTTTGGAAACGCAGTTTGCCTGCTGCGGTGCGTAATCCGAAGGCGATCAGAACTCGGCGCTGCCAGGCGTTCGCGCGAAGGGAATGACATCGCGGATGTTCGACACGCCTGTGACGAACATCAGCATCCGCTCGAAACCGAGGCCGAAGCCGGAATGTGGAACAGTGCCGTAGCGCCGAAGATCGAGATACCATTTGTAATCGGCCGGATCCATTTTGTGCCAGCGCATATTCTGCTTCAACACTTCAAGTCGCTCTTCACGCTGGCTTCCGCCGACGATTTCGCCGATCCCCGGCACCAGCAAATCCATTGCTGTGACCGTCTTCCCATCATCGTTCAAACGCATATAGAACGGTTTGATCTCCTTCGGATAATTGAAAACCGTGACCGGGCATTTGAAGTGTTTCTCGGTTAGCCAGCGTTCGTGTTCCGATTGCAGGTTTAATCCGTAGTCGATGGGGAATTCGAATTTTTCTCCACTCTTCTTTAGAAGATCGACAGCATCGCTATAGTTGATTCGCTGAAATCGCCGCTGGACCACGAAATCGAGTCGTCCCAGCAATTCCTTGTCCACGAACTTCGCGAAGAGTTCCATCTCTTCACGACAGTGTTTGCGTACGTCTACGATCAGATATTTCACCATCTCTTCCGCGAGATCCATGTTGCCATCCAAATCGCAAAACGCCATTTCCGGCTCAATCATCCAGAACTCGCTGGCATGCCGGGATGTGTTGGAGTTCTCGGCGCGAAACGTCGGACCGAACGTGTAAACCTTGGACAATGCTAGCGCGAACGCCTCCGCTTCGAGCTGTCCGCTGACGGTCAAATAGGTCGGGCGCGCGAAGAAGTCTTTTGTATAATCGATTTCCCCGTCCGTCGTTCGCGGTACCTTTTTGGCGTCGATTGTTGTGACGCGAAACAATTCCCCGGCTCCTTCGCAATCGCTTCCGGTAATGATCGGCGTATGGACGTAAACGAAACCGCGCTCATGAAAAAATTGGTGAATGGCGAATGCAAGCCGGCTACGAACACGAAAGACGCAGCCAAAAAGGTTCGAGCGTGGACGGAGATGCGCGATCTCACGCAAAAACTCGGGCGTATGCCCCTTCTTCTGTAGCGGGTAGGAATCATCGGCGACTCCGACGATGTCAATCTTGTCGGCGACGATTTCCCATTTTTGCCCTTTGCCTTGCGAAGCGACCAGCGCACCGCGCACGCTAATGGAAGCGCCTGTGGTAAGTCGTTGTAACGCGGCGTAATTTGGCAACGTGTTTTTCGCGATGATCTGAAGATTGCACAGACACGAGCCATCGTTCAGTTCGATGAACGAAAAATCTTTCGAATCACGCCGGGTTCGCACCCAGCCCTGGATCTGAATCGCATCGATCGGCGCAATCTCGTGCAATGCATCTTTGATCGGAGTCGGGGAAAGAGGTTCATCCATACATTTGAAGCAAGCGCTCAACGTTCAACACTCAACGCTCAAGATTCAATCCCGACATAGTCGCAGCAGCGGTCTGTGATCGTCGCATATTTCCGATGAGAAAACGTGCGAAGGGATAAGCGCGGCCCCGAAACCTTTCCGGGGGCCGCTACAAGAGATTTAGCTCAACGGTACCCAATTGCTGGGTTGGAGAGGCGCTTTCGTGCCGTCAAGAGAAAGGTAAGTATATTCCTGCAGAAGGCGCTCGTAGTCGGACAGAAGTTTCATCGCGTCGCTCGGTTTGAGGAAATCGGTTTTGATAGCGGCATCGACCTGTGACTTCAGCAGCCGCATTAGCTCGACTTTGTCCCACTGCGTCATGGCCAAGACTTCCCCGATCGTGCTGCCCTCGATCACTTCCTCGATGTACCAGCCGGATTCCTCATCCGGATCAAGGAAAACATGTACCTCCGTGACGCGGCCAAATAAATTGTGCAGGTCGCCCATGATATCCTGGTAAGCGCCCACCATAAAGACGCCGAGATAATAGATTTCTCCGGGCATGACGCGATGAAGCGGCAGCGTTTCCTTCACATCCTGGAGGTCGATAAACTTCGAAACTTTGCCATCGGAATCGCATGTGATATCCACGATCGTTCCTTGGCGATCGGGCGGCGTGGTGAGGCGATGGATTGGCATGATGGGGAACAATTGACCGAGCGCCCAGTGATCGAGCAGCGACTGGAAAACCGAAAAGTTACAGATGTACTGGTCGGCAAGTGAGACCTCGAGCTCCTTCACTTCGTCCGGCACGTAGCGCAGCCCACGATGCATGTTGACTATTTGATGCGCCAGCTGCCAATAAACAGTGTCAATCTTCGCCTTCGATTCGAGATCGAGCAGGCCGAGATCGAACGTGTGTTGCGCTTCTTCCTTGATCTGTTGGATGTCATGCAGGCTCTCGAGGCGATTCCCGCGCCTCAAGCGCTGCTTCACGTCGAGAATCTCGCCGACGAGTTTATGATCCGTCTCGCCCGCTTCGACTTTGAGCTTGGGCGCAGTTTTCTCGATGGAACTGAACGCTTCCACTACGAGCACCGAATGGTGCGCGACAATTGCGCGTCCGCTTTCGCTCACGATGGTGGGATGCGCCACGCCCTCGGAATCGCAAACGTCCATGATGTTCCAAACGACGTCATTGGCGTATTCCTGGAGTGAATAATTGGTAGAGCTGTCGAAATCGCTGCGTGAACCGTCGTAATCAACCCCAAGACCGCCGCCGACGTCGAGATAGCCGAGCTGGTGTCCGAGCTTGCAAAGCTTGGCGTAATATCGCGCCGCTTCGCGCACCGCGCGCTTAATTGTCGAGATGTCCGGCACCTGTGATCCAACATGGAAATGAAAGAGTTTGAGACAATGTGCCAGACCAGCCTCTTTCAACATCTGACTTGCCGCGACTAAACTGGTTGTGTCGAGACCGAATTTGGCGTTTTCGCCGCCGCTCGGCGACCATTTGCCAGAGCCTTTGCTGTACAAGCGAGCACGAATACCGATATACGGTTCGACGCCAACCTCGTTCGAAATGCGAATGGTTTGCTCAAGTTCTTCCAGCTTT
>QHOM01000208.1 GCA_003218785.1 Verrucomicrobiota bacterium | reverse complement strand
CTATCAACTTGACTATAGCAAACTCGAAGCCTTGGGTCGAGAGGTCTGCGGAGAACGACGGAGTCGAACTTGAGGTGTCCAGCACGCGTGAGCGAAGCGGGAGCCTGCTACCGAAATCCCGAGCGAAGCCGAGGGACCTCATGCATTGACGAGGCCACTCGACCGATTAATAAGCGGCGTCCAGTACCCACTGGCAACGTCCTCCAAGCGCAGCCTATCTTTAAACAGAGTTGCGCCTGTCCACGATTAGCGCAATTCCACAAAAGTAGCCCGCTTGGAAAGCTGTTCCGAAACGGAACTCCCCGCGATGCCCCGCTCGCTATCGCATTTTCAGGAGCTGCAATCCGCTGTTCCAGCCGCGGAGCGCGATGACATCAACGGAAGGCAATGAATCTCACGAGCCTTCCCGAGGACTGCTCGCTGGAGGACATCCACTGCCATCTTTACGTCCTCATCAGAATAGGAACTGCATTAGCAGAAGCGCAGTGATGGATGAACATCCCCGCCCTGTCTCTCCAAAACCAGCAGAGACAAGGACTGGCAGTCGCTCCAGGTATCGGCGCGAAAAGGTGGCCTGGTCCCGTTCCATTGTGGGGGCTTTTACCCAGCGCAGCAGGGGATAGCTACTCACCCGCCCCGGGGGCGCAGTGAAGCTTCCGGAGGTTGCAGTATGATCTTGGCTGATGCGGCGCCAATCGATTCCCGATCTCGCCGAGGTGGTTGATACGCACCTCAAAAAGGTCGGCACTAGCTCACCCGGAGTACGTGCGCTAACCGAGCTATTGGAGGTAGTGCATTTCACGAGCCTGAAAAACGAAGAAGCCAGACCGCTGCAACTACGCGTTGCCTTAGTGAACCCTGATGATCCCGATCCTGAGCGCCCGCCCGCGCCTCGTCCCTACCGTTGGGAGATCATTCGACTCAAACGCCCGGTTCCGTTTGATGTTGCGAGCCTAGCTAAGCTCGCCAAGGCGGCCGACCCATGGAGCTCCTCCTTAGCCGTTTATTACAACCAGAGCGGCCAGTTCTTCGTCTGGGGATTGGTCGATCAGACCGTTCATTTCAATACGAGGCTTGTCCAGGAGTCCGAAAGCGGCTATCCGCCGCCCGGTTTGTTTCAGGTAGTGGCGAACGGGACCGCTGACCTGACCGTCTACCGAGAACATAGTTTCGTTGCCCGACTGGCACAGGACACATTATTAAAGCGCCAAAACGACCTGTTCTGGTTGGGCCCAGTCACAGAAAGAATCGACGCTGGTATGCAGGTTTATCTGGATGCGGTTTGGCGAAGAGTGCGACACCTCCTGCCTCGGAATATGGGCACATGGCCTCCATTCCTGGCCGACGTATGGATCAGTACACTTTGCCGGATCTTGATTAGCATCCAGAGATACCGCCATGGCGGCGCACTCCTAATCGCCACCTCGAAAGGAGACGTGGATGTTAAATACAGGTTAGATTATCGTCGACTGCCCAAGGCCTTGACCAATCTCGGAGAGCAGACCATCAGGAATTCCTTTGCTAGAGAGGAAATCATCAGCGACCATCTCGTTCAGAAGAAGTCCAGCGTGCCCGCCAAGCTTTATTTGGAGGAGAGCGTCTCTGAAAACGACATTGAGAATTATCGGAACGAGATCACCGGCTGCGTACGCTTCATTTCGTCGCTATCATGCGTAGACGGTCTGATCCTCGCTGCGCCCGATCTGTCGATAAGAGGTTTCGGCGTTGAGATCCGCACGAAGCAAGATCCCAAGCGCGCGTTTCTCTCGCTTCGGCCCACCGTGAACTCAAGAACGCTGATTCGTGTAGACCCAAGCTCGTACGGTACTCGTCACAGGTCGATGATGAGGTATTGCTTCGCCCATCCGGGAAGTCTCGGATTCGTAATTTCCCAGGATGGTGAAATTCGAGCTATGACACGCGTCGGAGCGCAGTTGATCATCTGGGAGAATATAGAGGTGCTATCCGTCATGGAGCCGACCATAAGAAAACGCCGTGGGGCTGGTAGCTAAGTACCCCCTTGGCGGGAAGGCCCACCCTTTTGAATCTCACAACTGTCGCCGCCTGACCGCCTCATGCTTGCATGAAACTGGAATGTTTAGAAATCATGGCTGCCCCACCCGTCTCGGTTTTCGAAGGGCGGGCACCTCGGGAATTGTGTCAGAACATGCGAAACCATCTCCTGCGTTATCGAAAAGCGGCTTTCCTGTGGCCTCCATACTGTTCTTGCGACACACAATGCATCGCAGCAGTGACCTCCCGCAGTAGAAATCTTCGCAGCAGCGGCTAAGATATGGCCCCCTGTCGTGAACACGTCGTCTATGAGAATGACTGTTCGCTCTGGCAGATCACCGATAAGGACCAGTTCGTCGTAAAGCTTTCGCGCATCGCGTGTACCCCCTTCGTGAGTCGGCCTCATGGGTTGTTTCCAGCGCAACACGTCAGAAACAACTGCATTCTTCATGTGCGTTGCGACCGCTTGAGCGAGTCTAAGAGTATGCGGCGCCATGTGGCTTTCAATGCGGCAATCGCTGCTCGGAATGGGAACGAGGACAAGTGGACGGCGAAGTTTACTTAAAACCAGCGCCGCTAATCTTGCAAACCACTCCAAAGCTTGCCCGCCGTTTTTTGTGTCTAGACCGCACAGCTTGCCGAGTTGGCGCGGGCGAGCGCATTCGCCAAGGGATCGGCCCTTCACTGTCCTTACGAATTTAATGGCGTCAAGGTCACCTTTGCGCCACGGCGGCCTGGTAGGGTAATTAACAAATGAGACTATTCTTACCGTCGGTCTAGGGAGATTATCCACGATTCCTTGGGCTCAAAATGGCGGAGTCGATTTCAAGTTCCAGCGACGTTGGTTCCTCATTCGACTGACCCTGTACGTTGGGGAAGAACCCGGTGTGTATCAAGTAGCGGACAATGCGCCGCAGGTCTCGCGTTCTATCCTCGAGTTTGTGAAGAACGCTGGTGACGAACACCCTCTGCTCGCCATACCACTCTGGTGGAAGCTCAAAGACGAGCTCCCAAAGGCGGGTAAAATCCACATTCTGAGCTCGTCGGAGCCAGGGCTCTAGTTGTGCGCATGACCTCACCTTATGCGCTATCGGCGAGCGCGCCACCGGCTCTCTGTACGTTGCCTTTAGGAAGCGCGACCAGTCCGCGTCCATAAGGCAGTGGCTGTGATCCATGAAGATCGGCTCTGCTCGACCGTTCACGTCGTGAAATGCCGGCGGTCTGCCAATAAGATTCAATGTCAGGATGTCGAAAATTATCGCTCCAGTGAGATATCGAAATGTTTTTGGATTCAGTCTGACAGGTGGTTTGCCGTTTTCTTCGGCCTTCAGCTCGCGAATGCTACGTAGCCCCAAGCACGAAAAACATCCGTCTCTCACGAACTGGGCCCATCGATCGTTGAGAAGGCCCAGTTCGCCAGCAAGCTTGCGAGAGACTAGAATCATACGAGAAGACGGCACTGGAAGGCCCATTTGTCTGGCAAGTTCAACGCAGACTGTCTCTGTTGCCAGCAATGTTTCGCAATCGGATCTCGGGAATTTCACCACATACTCATTTCCATCGCCAGCCTCCACCAAGTACTCGTCGCGGGGTAGCCGTCGAACAAACTTCACTGCCTGATCGACCCGCACTGTTCGGGCCCGACCAGCAACCTCTTTGAACCTGCTCTGAAGTCGGAGCTGCCGATTCCAGCATTGATGCAGAATCGCAGCTTGGATGAGTAATGTTCTTAGGCGGCCAGGTAAATGCCGGCAGAGGCGGCGGACGCGCTCCGCAAGCCGGACGGACAACGCAGCAAAGAGGACGCATGTCTCTTCGCTCGGCAGGTCGATGCCTCCAGGAGGCAACTCACATTTCATCCAATCAAACCACTGAGAAATTTCGTAAATCTCAGGGTCTACCCCAGGCTCGCTAGGCATAATGTTGTTCGTCGCACATCCTGCAGATGGCTCTTCAAGTTGCCCATTGGCCGCAGGGTGGTCAGACTAATACTTTGTCGCCACTAGCGGTGACGGTAAAGACCTCCGGTTGGCCGCCTACTTTAGTTCCCATCCTTAACTCATGAGCACTTTCTAATTGGGTGATGGCGAAGTGAATGCCGATGATTGCCGCAAGGGGGTGCGACGATGAAGCAGATAGCGGCCGTGTTGCTCTTGTTGGGGATGGCTGGGGGACAGGAGCATCAGGGAG